>CBDTVF010000070.1:0-10388 GCA_965363775.1 uncultured Gammaproteobacteria bacterium | reverse complement strand
AGCCCGGTGCCTTGAGCCGGTGGCTACTTTAAACCTGTAGGCCAGCTGATCTTCCTGACGCAGGGAAATGTGGTCTTCTGCAGTGAAATTTTCACCACCATAAGCATCCAGCCAACCATTGATTCCGCCTTCAAGAATGTAAATATTCGGCACACTTTCAGCCTTCAGAATTTTCCATGCCTCGGTGGCACCGGCCTCATCGTTACTGATGGTAACGAAAACGGTATTCGCAAGTTCAAACTGCAGTTCCCTGGCCTTTTCCTGAACGCGATCCAACGGTACGTGTAGCGCGCCACGTAAGTGGAACATGTTGTAATAACGCTCATCACGGACATCCAACGGAATGACCTTGATTTTTGAATCGTGCATATAGGTCAGTAATTCCGCAGGTGCAATTTGCACTTCACGATTGTCCAGTTTGGCCTGGCTTTCCGCTGCGATACTCTGCCAGCGATCCTCGTTGCTGGGTTGACCCATCACCAGCACGACGGCTGCCAGTGCAACCAGTGCGCCGGCAGCGGGTTTACACCAGCCCGGTAGTGTCTGCTGCGGTTGGCCATTGATCAGGGCTTCAACCTTCTCCGCTACCACGAAGAGAGCAAGTGCTACGACGACGATCGTGATTACTACAACACCATAGCTGGCGTTAAACAATTCCGGTAGCGTAAATCTGCCCATGTATGAGCTTTCAAAAAACACAGCATAAGAACCGATTGTTTCGCCAAACAGGTAAATACCAAACAGAACACCAAAGACAAACATGAAGGCATCAAGCTTGCCGGTTGCCAAGCCTACCAGTGATGTACCGGGACAAAAACCACCAATGATAAAACCGACGCCCATGATCAGACCACCAACGATACCTGGCCACAAATAAGTCGGTGGAACCCAGATCAGGTTGTAATCCAGTAAACCAATTGAAGATGACAGAAATACGAGTGTCATTGCCACGATAATGGCGGTGAACATGACCTTGAATACACGCATATCTTTGAAATAGAACTGCGCGGCCAGTAATTTCGAATTACCAAAACCAGCGCTTTCAAGGGTCATGCCGAAGGCAATACCGATCACTGCGTAAATTACGTAAGAGCCCCAATGACCCAACAGGTCAGCGAGAGGAAGAGGGAAAATTGCCATGATAGTGCTCCTTAATTCCAGAACTTACGGAAAAAGTAAGCCAGCGCATAGGCACCGGCGAACACCGCAAACATGAAAGCCCAGCTGCCGACCGACAGAACTGCACCACCGGATAATGCCTGCCCGGAAGTACAACCCCTGGCCAGGCGAGCGCCGTATCCCATAAAGGCGCCACCGATGAAGGCCATGATCCAACGGGTGCCGCTACTGATTTGCGGACCCTTGTTGGTCTCAAACTTCATGCGGCGACCCAAAATACCAGAAATCAGACCACCAAAAACCGTACCCACGGTCAGGAAAACAATCCAGCTATCCAGCGGGTTGGTATTACCACCCGCCATTTTCAACAGATAGGCCACCTGGTCGATGTGCTCTGGATTGATACCGTTTTGCACATAGACCAGTAAACGGTTCAGACCGCCAGAGGCGCCGAGACCGGAACCGGTTATGAAAAATGCCAGGAACAGCACGATACCCAGTAAGGTACCGGCCAGGTAGGGGTTCATATAGGGCTTTGCCCTGGATATTTGATTCATCTTGACTCTCCTTGCGGGCTGTCTGAAACCGGATCACCCACGTGTTTCTCTACATCATCCCAGCCCCCGACCATAGACTTGATGCCCGCTGTCGGTGAGTGGCCAGTAGTAGTAAGGTAAATATGCATAACGATAAAAGTAGCAAATGCCCACGCGACCAATGTATGTACGAGCGCCAGCGTCGGCAAGCCACCGAGTTCTGCGGCAATATGGGGCCAGCGTTGCAGACCCCAGATCAAAATACCGGTGATCACCTGCGCTGGTAACAGGATATTCAGAATCGCCAGGTAAGTGATCTGTTGCAACGGATTAAGCTTGTTTTCCTTGGATTTTTCCAACGGATGGGCCTTACCGGCAAAAATACCCTGGCTGTAGTACATGGCCTGGGCCAGTGAGCGATGAATGAAACCTTTGGGCTTGGGTAGATACTGGCGTATCTCACCGCTGGCAAGGTTGTAAAACAGCGCAAGCGCGGCATTGATAAACAGTATGAACCCCAGCACGTTGTGTACGTTTACCATGTATGGGAAGCTGAATATGCCAAAGAAATGCGGTTTGTGAATAACTAAACCGGTGAACAGCAACATCATAATCGCACTCGCCTGTAACCAGTGCCACAAACGCTCATAGGCATCATACATATGAACACGCTCGTACTGCCGTTCAACAGGCGACCTGCGACGAGATGATACATAACGTGCGATCGCGTGGCCGCTTACGCCCAGCACGACACCCAGGAACATCAAGACACCAACCAGATCTGCCCAGGATTCACCGTCCAGACCAATGATGTAGAAACCGGCACTACGACTATTTGGAATAAAGCTGGCACCACCGGTCCCAACGCTCTTAACTTCGCCGGAAAATTCGACACCTGCATAAACAATTTTCTGTGCTTGCGTGTTACCCGGTGTGTAGTCAGAAAGCGTAAATGCTGCCGCCAGAATGGAATCCCGGTCATGGCAGGTTGAGCATTCCCGGGTTGCCCTTTGGCCATTGACGACATTGTGGCTGATTGAAAACGGTGTGATGTCGCCCAGTATATTCAATTCACTCAACCCGGTTGCCTCAAGACGTGTCCTGACGGCATTGACACTCGCCTCATCTTCCAGACGCAGTTCACCGCTACTTAACTGACCGTCTCCGTTCTCATCAAGTACGGCGATAATATCCGGATGAAAACCATCTTCGCTGAATATTGCCTGTTCAAGCTGTTCTCTGGAAACCGGCATGGCGGGATCACCAGTCGTCCAGTACCAGGCTGTTACCAGGTTAAACGGTGCCAGTCGGAAATCACCGTCGGCATTGGCCCTTGGCAGAATCAACGGTCTGAACCCTTCGATCAGGCTGTCGACCTCTACCGGATCCCCCTGCACATTACGATATTGTCTTAGGGGTTGCGCATCGCTATCCAGCATTGTCCAGTCCACAGACTGCAAACCGGGACCAAACAACCTGGGTATGTGACAGGACTCACAGGCCAGGGATGTAAAGTGCCGTTGTTTGTAAGGAAGCCAATCATGTACGCTTTCGGCGCTGTGACAGGATTCGCAACGCCGCATACTATTCTGCGTATCTGCTGCTGCCAGTCCCAGCGAAGATTGACCCTTGGCAAACTGGTGCAGGGGACGGACCAGGTAATCTGCATTACTCAAGCGACGCGGATCAAAATCAAGGTGTATCGGGCGGCTTTCCTCCCGCTGTCTGAAGAACACGGGGTTGTTCAGGGAATAGTGGCAATTCACACAACCTACCACACGGTCGGTATGGACATCGAACGGGTAGTTCAACTCCTCTTTACCAGAAATATTCAGCCCGCTGTTCAGCAACTTTTGTGGTGAAATGATTTGACCTGTGCGATCTGTATTGTGCCGCGAATCCAGGTCTGCGGTGATGGTCAGCGGATAATCAAGATCGTTTCCGGCGATCCCATGACACAGTGAACAATTCTCATCGGCGGCTTTGCGAATGTCGAGCAAACCTGCCTGTAGAGCACCGTTGGCCTGGAATTTTGAACCATCCCACAACCACTGCCCGTCTTCCTGAACCAATATATCCATCGATGACAGGGAGGCCGAGTTGGCCCACGCAAAATCCCCACCATTGAGTGCCGTTCCACGTGCGGAATGATCGGAGATGTTTGTATGACAAAGCAGACAGTCCATGTCTACAAGGCCCGCAACAGGTCCACCACCGACGTGCCTTGAACCATAGCGTTTCAGCCAGGCTTCGAGGTCCATACCACCTGACGGGGAAAGACCATTGGTATCATAGGCCACTGGATCCCAGCCACCGAAAAACCCGGGGCCTTGCATCCACTCATGTGTTTCAGTGCCCTGCCCCAACTGGCTCGCACCAGCATCCGCGTGATCACTGTGGCTCATGATGTAAGACGTCTTGTGACAATCTCCACCACAACTGGTCATTGTTGACATCGGCAAGCCGCTTTCAACAACTCGATTGCCTTGCGCATCCAGTATCGGCACTTCCGGATGCAAGCCGTTGGCCACCGCTGACAAGCTAAATACAAGCAACAGAAATCCACCAAGGATTGATATTTTCATGGCTTTATTTGTCTTATTCATGGTCCGCAGCCTTTGCGTCAGCTGTGGTTCTTCTGCGACTTACACTACCCTGCATAATAGGGTCACCGTCATATCCCAGTGCCTCCCAGTCCATCCTGCCAGCCTCTGAATGACAGGCCTGGCACTGCAGGGCTTTGTCCTTGGTTGCGACCATATGTGTCGATGGCCAGAACATTTCTGTTTCAGCAAAACCATAGTTGCCGCTGTAACGCGTACCGGATACTTCCTCGCCGAGACGAAATGCCTGGTCCCATTTGAACTCTTTCCAGTAACCACCTTCACCCGAGGTAACCGGTTGCAGCAAATAATTATACTCAGTGTCGTAGGGTTGCTTGGCGCGGTGAATTTTGAATGGCCAAATACGGGCATCCGGATCACGGATATCACCACGCGGTGCATTCAACGCAGTGCTGCCACTGGTATTGATCTGGTCCCCCATCAGGTAACGATCAGCAAGACCGTTGGACCAGCGATACTCGGGCTTCAGGCCCTTCTCGTAGATGAATTCGCCCTTGATCTTCAGGTAATGGTGGGTGTCCTCCTCCCTTGAATCATCTCCGGCTTTCGACCAGTCCCAATGGGTCTTGGTGGCCTGTTTAACTGCGATCTCCGGAACGTGGCAAGTCTGGCATGCAACGGTATCGGTGTGTGCATTGATACGGTCATCGTTGTGCAATTTCGGATTATGGCAGTCGGTGCAGGCAATCTGGTTTTCATTGTCCAGGCTCACAGTGGTGGAACGACCGCCGATCACATGGTCTTCAGTCCGATGACAATCTACACACTGAAAGTTATAGCGACCCATATGGACATCAATTCCTTCCGTCGGGTAATACAGGCTTTCATCCAGATCACCATGTTTTACCGCATTACCACCACCACCACGAAAGTGACAACCACCGCAATTTTCGCGTGTGGGAACGGCAACGCTTTTTGCCGCGCTCATCAGGTCTACACCATCCAGCGGCAGTCCGGCTTTACCCTTGCGGTAAGTGCCGGAATTATCATGACAAACGAGGCAATCGACCTTGTTCTCATCTTCGAAATCAAAATCTGCATCATCCCAGCCGTAACCCGCGTGGCAGGCCGTGCACGATGCCCAGTTACCCTGGATACCGATACAGAAGTTGTTGATAGATTTTTTCTTTCCGGTGGTAAACAGACCTTCACGGCCTTCAACCTCCACCGGTTCTGATTCCCATTTCCAATGTGCTGTGTGCAGCATTTGCTCACCGGCGTCTTCATGACAGGTGAGGCAGGCAGCAGTCACTTCCGGACCCGTTGTCAGCTCGCCCAAGCCATCGAACAAGCTCTTGTGATCCACATGCGCCGCGCGTCTCGGCATACTTTCCCAGGGTGTATCAAGACTGGACTCTGCAGTTCCAGTGAAATACCAAACCGGGATTCCTATCAATAATAATATTGCGGCAAAACCGGGTAACCAATTACGTTTCTGTGTTTTCATACCAATCCATAACTTAACAATACATTAAGCTTCTATTAATATTAGTATTTTATAATATAAAGACAGACACAGGAACCCGGAAGGCAGCCAATTCCGCTATCACTTGACCTACCTCATGTTGAAGCTCGATATATCGGCTGTCAAAGCGACAACCGCTTCACGCAGACAAGAACCAGGTCCGATTCTTATCGCATTGATTTCTTTGCTCTATATACTTTTCAATTAATCTTCAGCCAAACCTTTTAAAACGATATCAGTGTAGCTGACCAGACCGATAATCTTCTGGTTTTCCAGTACAGGCGCCCGTGACAGGCCAAAACGATCAAATAAACGCGTGCAATAACGAATATCCATGTCGGGGTGAACTGACAACACCGGTTTTGACATGACTTCGTAAATATTAACGCGGTTAGGTGAATGATCACGGGCGAGCACCTTCTTCGCTATGTCACGAAACATGACCACGCCGTATTCGTCATCATCATGACGTTTATTTACAATCAAGGTGCGTGTATCCGGGTATTTCATGGTACTCAATGCTTCGGTCACCGTCATCATACCTTCAACAACGTCTACCTCGGATTTCATGACATCACGTACGCGAATGACATTTACCAGCTTTTTCATAACAGATCCTCCACAACTTCAGTCAGCGCCTCAATCTGGTGACGGACGCCAATGGCATCCTCAACGTCAATCTGGAAGGCAATACCCGTACCTGGCGTTTCGTCAAATTCACCGGCGATGGCCACTTCCTCCATAATTTCTCTACTCATGTGTTCCTCGGCCAGCATCAGGATGACATCAACCTGGGAGTCGATACTCAGGCCAAGGAATGTTTTTGTCGGCTTGATACCCTCGCCACGTGCCTGATTGAGCACCGTGCACCCGGTACCACCAGCCTCTCGGGCTGCATCCAGAATCTGCTGGGTGCGCTGGTCCTCTGCCATGATAATGATTAGTTTAAAATGCATGTCGTTACCTCACTTATCTAGTTATTTATTCCTGCTCATTTTGGCGTTTCAAACGCCGTGCTTTTAATTCGACCAGTTGTGCATATGCCATCACCGCCATAATCGGAAACAGGCTTGCAAAAGCGATCAGGCCAAAGCCGTCAAGAAGCGGGCTTCGGCCGGGAATTGTTTCGGCCAAACCAAGACCCAGGGCGGCGACCAGTGGTACGGTCACCGTGGATGTTGTGACACCACCGGAATCATAGGCCAGCGGTATGATAGATTTGGGTGCAACCGTGGTCTGGATTATGACCACGATATAGCCACTGATAATGTACCAGTGCAGTGGCGTCCCGGTGACAATGCGGAACACACCGAGTGCCACGCCCACCGCGACGCCAATAGCAACCGCATAACGCAGACCTCTCACCGTTATAGTGCCACCAGAAACCTGGTTGGCCTTGATGGCGACGGCCAGCAACGCGGGTTCGGCAACCGTGGTTGCAAAACCTATCGCCGCTGCAAAAGCATAGACCCACAGGTAGTTCAACCATTGCGCCTGACCAGGTATTGCAAGCTCCGAATCATAAATAAACTCGGGAGCGGTCAATTGTTGAGCCATCAGACGGCCGATTGGGAACAGTGCCGATTCCAGACCCTCCAAAAACAAAGTCAGACCCAACAGCACAAATATCATACCCATGGCCACCCGCGCCGGGTCCTTGATAGGTCGGCGTAGCACCAGGAGTTGGAAACCAAACAAGATGGCCGCGATGGGCAAAACATCACGCAACATGGTTAGCAAGGTATAGCCAAAGCTGACCAGACCGTCCATCAGTACAACATCCCGAAGGCCATCACAAAAATCATGGGTGTGAGTGATGCGAAAGCGATAAGACCGAAACCGTCGATGAGAGGATCACGGCCATGAATGGAGTGGGCCAGGCCAATACCCAGGGCCGCAACCAACGGAACAGTTACCGTGGAAGTCGTCACACCGCCCGAATCATAGGCAATACCGATGATTTCAGGTGGAGCGAAAAAGGTCATGATGACTACGGCGAAATCCCCGCCAATAATAAGGTACTGTACCGGCCAGCCTTTCAATATCCTGAAGACACCAACGACCAGGGCAATACCAACAGCAAGCGCCACCGTCAGACGCAGACCGGTGGCGTAGGCACTTTGCTCATCAGCCGAGTTCCCGATAACCTGCCCGGCCGCGGCAATCCGCGCTGCCTCCTCTGAAATGGCAATCAGTGCCGGTTCTGCTACCGTGGTTCCAAAACCAAGCGTGAAGGCGAACACCAGCAACCACCAAAGGTTGCCCTTTTTTACAAAGCTGTACGCCATTTCCTCACCGATGGGAAACAGGGCCATCTGCAACCCGCGTACAAATAAGGCCAGGCCCAGAAGAACCTGCATCAGGCCCCACAACATTTGCCCCAGCCGCGGAATAGGCTGTTGTAACACCACCAACTGAAAAAAACCGATAACCAGTACGATCGGCAACAGCGCGAGCGCGCTTTCTGTCAAGGGCTCCGCGACTTTTCGCAGTTTGGAAAGAAAAATCCTTATCAGCCCCATTTTAGGCGGGTGTGAAACTAATGGATTATCCGCAGGGTGCATCTTTTTGAACCAGGTGAATCTCGATTGTAATCAGAGTTTGATAACAATTTTTTGGTAAAGCTCGCCAAAATAAAAATCAGAGGTAATTTGCTCCGCTTTTATTTCCGCGGGCATATACGCCGGCAATTCAGCCCGCCATAGATCCATGGCAAATGGCTCCAGCGTATACAGTATGGGTTTCATCACGTAACGCATGGGGTTGGAGCGTTTGGGACCATGGTAATCAACAAAAATTACGCGACCGCCAGGGCGTGTTACACGAATAGCTTCTGCGACTGTCTTACGGCGTGCCTCTTTCGGTTGTTCATGCAGCAGAAAGAACACAACAGTTTCATCAAAACTGTCATCCGGAAATGACATACAGGTGGAATCCTGATGATGAATGGCAACATTGTCGTGGCTGGCCAGCTTCTTCTTGATATTTTCTATCTGAACGGGTGCAACATCTACCACGTTGAGCCGGGATTGTGTCTTTCCCAGGTGTGATGCGAGTCGATTCGAAAAATCCCCGTAGACACAGGCCACCTGGAGCACACTGCTTTGCGACTGGAGTTCCATTTCGTCCAGCACGGCGTTCGTGAGCTTCTTCATGTTGCCCCAGAGGATCAGGTTAACAACCCATTCACGCTCGAAGAACCAGAATGCTTTTGGATGAAGATATGCCCACCAGTAAGTATCCTGGAGGTAGTCGGGGATAGCGGGTGGAGCCGGGGGAGCTACGTGTTCGGATTCGTGCCCTGCATGGGCAGTTACCTCATGCTCCACGAGATCATTTATTTCATAATGAAAGTTGTCAGCTGTTGCTCTCGAATCGTCATTCATAGTAGTTCTTAGCCGCCGTTGTAACGGCACTCGGGCGACTGTAGTTCCTTTTCGCAGTTTTATCTAATATTAAATAAATAAAAAGCCGCCAGCACGGTGCCGATAGTGGCTATCGTGTAGACGGCGTTGGCCACCAGCGCATCTTTTCTGATCCCAAAGTCGTGAGCCACGACCCTGAGACGATGTGCTGCATGCCATACTGAGAGAAAGAGTACGACGAATAGGCATGCTTTGCCAAGCCAACTTGCCGCAAAAGTGTGAATTTGTTCAAATTGCAGGCCATCCGGCACGTTTCCGGTAGCAATCAGCAGGAACAAAGCGATCAAAGCCGGATATATAAAAGCAGTCAATGTTCCGCCAGCAGCGAATAATCCCCAAACTACAGCTTTCTTTGCAATTGCCATTAAATTACTCCCGCCAACCAGAAAATAAAGGCACTTATCGCTACCCATGCCACGTAATGACCTACGATGATAAAACTGTCTGGCAATTTCTTTTCACCCAACTGAACCGGCATGGCTTTAGGCGCCAGTTTGAACCATGGAAAAGTCTGGTAAAACAGGAAGTACAGTAGTGCCAGAGCGTGGAAAATGATCATCGCCATGCTTTGCTGTGAAGCAAGAAAGGCATTCCATCGTTCCAGCGAGTCCGTTGCCAGGACTGAAAGGGCAAAAATGGTGAGAAAAGTATAGAAAGTTACAAGAAAACTGGTCATTTCCCGCTTCATATATAACTTGTAACGTCCATTGCGCATATACCAGGTGGTTTTGGACATTGGTCTGACATAGGGTTGACGACTCATGACTTGTCTCCCGCAATACCCATTTTCTGCTTCCAGAACTCCACTGCACCATCAACTTTCATTTGCTGGATGGCCGCTGCAGGGTCGACGTGTTTGGGACAGACCTCAGAACAGGCTCCTACGAAAGAGCAGTCCCAGACACCGTGGTAATCTGCCAGGATATTCAAACGGTCAGATTTACCCTGATCACGGGAGTCCCTGTTATATCGGTGTGCCAACGCCAAAGCAGCCGGACCAATGAAGCTATTGTCCAGCCCATACTGCGGACAGGCTGCGTAACAGCACATACAGTTGATACACATGGTGAGTTGTTTGAATTTCGCCAGTGCTCCACGCGACTGTATATATTCCTGATCTTCCGGTGGCGGATCATCCTTACGTATAATGTAGGGCTGCACCTTGTGCAACTTCTGCATCACATCATCCAGTACCACCACCAGGTCACGTTCGATCGGG
>CBDTVF010000069.1:0-10446 GCA_965363775.1 uncultured Gammaproteobacteria bacterium | reverse complement strand
TGGTGGACTGCAGATCCTCCTAGGCCTTTCCAACTTCGTCCAGTTCCGATCTGTTCTGCCCTTCGGTTTCTGGTCGCGGGTCTTCCTCCCGCTTTTATTTATCGACGTTTTCGCGTCTATCTCAAGGAATCGCGAGTTCCTATCGAGTCACCCTTATGGTACGACCGCTTCTTGTGGCAGAACCCGGTCCGGGTGACGCGTCCTGTACCATCTGGACGCTGTCCGTTTTCTTTAACCCTCTCCACTCTCAGGCGGGTCGGCCTTCCAGTAGATTCGCATTCAGTTCGTTTCCGATCTTTCGATCTTCTCCGGTCTTTCCACCGATTCCAACCTTACGGTCTTCTCCGGTTTCTCAACTGCTTCCAATCTTTCGCTTTTCTCCAGCCTTTCAGCCACTTCCAATCTCCTGTTTTTCTCCGGTCTTGCGATCGTTTCCAAACTTTCGATCTTCTCCAGTCTTGCGACTGCTTCCTAGCTTCCGATCTTCTCCAGTCTTGCGACTGCTTCCGACCTTTCCATCTTCTCCAGTCTTGCGACTGCTTCCGATTTCTCGGTCTTCTCCAGTCTTTCAGCCACTTCCGACCTCTCGATCTTCACCGGCCTCTGACCGTTCCGTTCTTTCTGCGATCCCAACCTTTCGGTTGGTGGGCTTCTGTCTAACGGGGGATTTAAGGTACTCTCGAAAGCTTCGATTGTCAAAGCCGATGGATGGGTATTTAGAGCGTTCTTCTAATCATAAACATCAGTAAAAAAGCACAAGTCCATGAATAGAAAAACAACACGGCAATGAGGTCTTTTTTTGGTTTGCGATAAAGCGAATGTAGTTGATTAAAAATAACCCATAATATTTCGAGACAAAAAAACCCGGAGAATCTGGCCAAACTCGGCTTTTCCGCAGTAGATCATGTTAAATCCGACAGGCTCCTAGTGTCCTGTCAAGCTTTTTACGTAGGATCAGGCTTAGGTAAGCTCAACCAGGAGATATAAAATCACAGTGAGCAAGAGTCCGCTGGTAACCACACCTTTTACAGTGGTGAATGGGCCGGTTTTACCTACGACGCCGTTGAGAGCCAGTACGACAATCAGGCCGAAGACAAGAGCCAGAGAAGCAACACTCTCATCGAGTATGGAGGTCTGGATCTGTGGCAGGTGCTTTGACGACGCCATAAAAAACAACATTGGGATAGAGAACAAGGTGTTGGTACGTGAGGCAAGGCCAGCTTTACCCAGTGCAACTGCGGCTTTCGGCAATGCTTCACCACCGTCTGCAACCTGTTTGGCCGAGGCAATGACAATTTTCTGGTTCGGCCAGATGATCAGCCATACGTTCAGGAACATAATCGTCCCCATGGCAATACCGATCATGATGCCCATTCCAGTGAGCTTCCAGACATGAATAAGATAAAGACCGCTTATAAACGTGAACATTGCAGCCCAGCGGAACCACCATAATGCATTGGGCACCAGCTTTTGAATAACATCTGATTTTGCGCCACCGTCGGCTTCTTTGAAGTATTCACCCTGTATGAAATTGAAGTAGTACAGCAGTCCTACCCAGGCTACGCCTGCCAACAGATGAACCCAGCGCAGCAGAAAGGGCAATGAATTTTCGCTTAATAAGGCAAGTTCCACGTTTGTCTTCTCCCTCTTAGAGGTATGTGATGAATGTGAGGGCGGCAATGCCGTCCTGTAAGAATAAAACTCCCTGACCGGCATACTACACCAGCATCAACGATGCCAGAGAAATATATAGACGGGTGGGGAACTTCAGGTTCACCTTTCCTGAAAACTTCAGGTGTGTGATTAGATCCGGCAATGAAGCTGTGCACTATTAGTGTTTCAAGTTGACGCGGGAGTCTATAAAATCTATCAGGAGATGAGTATGCACCCTGAAACAGAGACAACTGGCAGCAGCAGGACAGGTGACTCCTGTCAGGCGGTCGAGTGTCCTGACGCGTATCCATTTTCCCTGGATGCTGTCGTTCTGGCCGGTACACATCAAAATCCAAAACGCCTGATTGCCGGTCGAAACAAGGCCTTTCTCGAAGTCGGTGGGCAAGTATTGTTTCTTTATGTGGTGCAGGCCCTGTTGGATGCCAAATGCATAGATCAGATTTTTGTAGTCGGGCCTGCCGAAGAATTACTTGAGAAATTGTCCGGCTTTCCTGCAAAAGTCAGGGTCATCGCTCAACGCGGATCGATGTTAACCAATAGCTGGGCCGGTATAGAGGCATCAGAAGATCGTCACAGGAACGATTCCGCGATGCCCGTGCATGAAAGACCCCTGTTGATTATTTCCTGTGATTTGCCATTGGTAACCGGCCGCTCTATTGATGATTTCATTAGCCGTTGCGCGCGCGTGGATAATGCGTCTGAAGAGTCAGTCGCAATGCTTGCAGGGGTGGTTGACGAGTCTGGTGTGGAGCCATTTCATCCAACTGCGGATAAGCAGGGGATCAAACGGCCTTTTGTTGAGCTGGAATGCGGCAGGCTTCGTTTAGCCAATATCTATGTGGGCAGGCCACGGAAACTTTCCCACCAGGAGTTCCTTCAAACCGGTTTCTCTTATCGTAAGGCCAAGGATTGGCGAAATGTCGTTGCCCTGACCTTCAATTTTTTCAAAAGCCACGGCGGTTTGGCCGCAGCCTGGCTGACCATGCGTGTCCAACTCACCTTGATGCTTTCGAAGCGTAAAGGCCGTTGGTACCAGCGGCTCAAAAAAGGCAACACCCGGGAGCGCGTTGAAAAAAGTGTCAGCAAAGTACTGGGTGGTTCAGTCAAAATAGTGATTTCGCCGTATGGCGGGCTGAGTCTTGATGTTGATGATCAGGAGGACTTCCGCATTCTGGATGCCTGTTACAAGGATTGGGCTGCCATCACCGCAGCAGTTAAACCGGTATGTCCGTCGTCAACTACAACAAAATCAAAGACAGAGTAGGCCAGAACGCTATTAGGGCAACCGAAATCATCAGGAAAACAAAGAACGGTAAGGTCGACAGGTAGATGTCCACGATTGGCCGGTCAAACCGGTATCCCGCGATAAACAGGTTAAGGCCGATTGGTGGGGTAATGTAGCCAAGCTGCATGGTGGCAAGGAAGACAATTCCGAGATGAACCGGGTGTATGCCAAACTGTGTTGCCACAGGCAGGATCAACGGCACCACTAAAACGATCGCTGAAAATATATCCAGAATCGCGCCCAGCATCAGCAGGAACAACAACAACATCACCATGAATGCGGTTTCACCGGTCACAAAACCGCTGATCCATCCCAATAGCTGTTGTGGAACTCCGGTATCAATCATGAAGTTGGTGGACGCCCTGGACACTCCCAGTATCATCATGATGCCACCGACGAGGATCATGGACTCCCGAACGATGGACGGCAGTTTGCGCAGTGATACTTCTTTGAGTATCGCCACGTCAATAATCAATACATACAAGGCCGTGACAGCGGCCGCCTCGGATATCGCAAAATAACCACTGTAGATGCCGCCGAGAACAACAATAGGCAGGGGTATCTCCCACATTGATTCACGCAATGCTGAGCGCACCTCAAGCCAGGAAAAATCGCCCAATGGTGTGCGGATCGCACGATTTTTCCAGATGCTGAAACCGGACAGGATAATGAGCATCAGGAAACCCGGCAGCAAACCGGCTAAAAACAGGCTTTCTATCGGCACTTCCGCCACGACGCCATACAAAATCAGGGGTAGCGAAGGTGCAAACAACAAACCCAGGCTTCCGGCTGAAGTGACCAGGCCGAGATTGAATTTTTCGGGGTAACCGGCTTGTTGCATGGCTGGGAATAAAATCGCTCCCAGCGCAATGATGGTGACCCCGGAGGCGCCGGTAAACGCGGTGAAAAAAGCACATGCCACCAATGAAACAATAGCCAGGCCAGCGGGCATCCAGCCGAGCAGGGCGCTGGTCATTCGTACCAGTCGCTTGGGCGCATTGCTTTCACTTAACAGGTAACCGGCAAAAGTAAATAACGGTATGGCCAATAGGATGGGCATTTCGGCAATGCCATAAAATTCAATAGCGATTGCCTGGAGATCGATCTCAGCGTGGTAGAAGTTCCAGAATGCACCGGCGGCAATAATGGCGAACAAAGGCGCACCCAGCAAGACCAGTAAGACCAATAATGGACCGAGGATCATCACGATTGAGAACCTGTGCTGATTGGTTTGTCACTCGTGCCAAATGAGCGTTTTATGGCAAGCACAACATGTCGATAGGCCATCAGGGCAAATCCGATGGGCATTATGCTCTGTAAGGCCCACGCAGGGATGTTCCTCATCAGCATATCGCCAAATTCATAAGAACTCATGACAAAACGAGCACTGTGCCAGGCAAATAAAGCACAAATGGATGCGGTAAATAAGTCTATTACGATTTTGGTGATCGTCTGGGCCTTGTGTGGCATGAAGCGGTCCAGCACGGCGATACTGATGTGTTTGTCCATCCTGCTGGCAGCAAGGGCCCCGGCAATCGTCAGCCAGAGCACCATGATGCGTAACAGTTCGTCACCCCAGAAAAAACCGGTATCAAAAAAATTCCTCAGGAAAATCTGTATGCCAGCGAGAACAATCATGCTGATCAGGATGACAAGAAGTAAGGCATCCTCCGCATATGTTCCGGCTTTTTCAAGCTTGTTGAGTACAGCAGTGGCGCGGCTCATTCAGATTCCTGGCTCGCTGAAACCAATCTAACCATCCTTACGGGGCAGCAGCACAATCTTTCGTCAGGTCACCCGCACGATAAGCAGCAACATAACATTCGACTTCATTCAATAAGCCGACATCGATTACACCTTCTTTCGCAAGCCTGTGGTTGGTTTCCTGGATGGCCTGGTGCCACTCGGGGACCTGACCCTGGTCGGGGGTCACCGCTTTCATACCGTCACCAAGCAACGCTGCATAAGCATTTTCATTGTCTTCGTCACCCTGTTGGTCAAAGCCCTGGTATATCTTCTCCATGACCTCGCGTACAACAGCCTGATCGGCGGGTTGTATCCGGTCAAAATACTTCTTTTCTATGATCAGCATGGCAAAAATGTATGACAGGGGAAGCTCGGTGATATAACTCACTTTTGTGTTCCACTGTAAAATAATTGCGGCGGCGGGCGGGCTCATAATGGTATCAATCAGTTCGGTTTGCAAACCGGTCATAACATCGGTCAGGGGCAAAATCACCGGTGAAACCCCAAGTGCTTTGGCGGCCTCGTACGAAATCAAGTCGCCTTCGGGTATCCAGACTTTCAAGCCATCCATGTCTTCAAGGTTTGCAATTGACCGGATCGACATGATGTGTGCAAATCCGCCACCGGCAAAGCCGAAATTGACATAACCAGCTTGTTCCAGGAGGTCACGCAATTTGTCATCCATGCGATCCCTGGCAAACTTAACTTCCTTGGTGTTGTTGAATAACATCGGCATGGCATAGAGCACACTGTCTTTCTGGAATTCAAGCAAAACGTTTGATGTAAAAGCACCGCCGTGAAGCTGGCCTATGCGCATTTTACGCAGGACTTGCTTGTCATTGCCTTGCACGCCCCCACCATAGAACTTGAACTTAACCCGTCCTTCCGTGCGCTTCCCTATCTCTTTGGCGCCAGCACGCATTGAGTTCATCCAACCGGAGCCTTCCGGTGCAATGGTAGCCAGCTTTATTGTCTGGGCACTGGCGACCGACATCACAGCCATTAGCAGTAGAGTGATGGTAAGTAGCCCGGCAAAACGCCGGGATAAGTGGTTGTTCTTAAAGTAGGCGTACATTTTGTTCCTTTTTCCTAAAAATATTCATCTGCCGCGTCGAGCAATTCCTGTGCCTCGCGTTGCGCCAGGGTATTAAATAGAGTGTAGCCATCCTGATTCGGTTCCGCTGACATGACATCTTTTAGCAATTGGTCATGGAGTTCCCGGTCATAGAGAGTACGGGCATAGTAGCGGGCATAATCTACATTGATTGACAGATCCTTGCCCCCGGACAGGGCCAACGCGCGTTCGTAGTGCGCCTTGCCCGCATCAAAATCGCCTCCCAGTGCTGGTGGCCGGATAGTGTTTAACACGGCCAGAAAATGCTCAACCTGGACCGCCTGGTATTGCGGATCCAGCGCCTGGACACGATTGAGTGCCGATTCAACCCGCGGAAGTTTGGCCATTGCTCCCCAGTCATCACTGTGGACCTTTATGTAAGCAATCGAGGCCAGGCCAAATGTATAGAGACTGGCGGCATCTTTTTTCTGCAGTTTCTCCAACACTTTCTCGGATTCTTTAAACGACAGATCGTTTAGTCCACAAGCTTCCTTGTTGCTGACACACAGCGACTTCCGGGCGTAGCCAAGAGCACGATTTGTAAGCCGGTCTGCGCGTTGCTTGTCTTCAACGAATATGACGCCATAGGCAGCATATAGCTCTGCGGCGGCACTCAGCATTGCAGCATTGTCGGGGGAACCTTCGATAAAACTGTCGAGCATCAACAGGTAGGCCGGCGCGCCATCGCGAACTGTTTCAGGGTCATCCTGGTTCATGATAGCCGCATTAAGGTTAGCGGCCATGTCATTGGTCGCCGATTGCATCACTGATGCGCAGGCACCAAGCAACAGCAAAATAACTGAAATTATCGTTAATCTTATTTTGTTTTGTTTCACAATCAGGTGAGATGGCCGGTTTCAGGAGCGGGGATTATAAACTGATAAGCAGCACGATGCTGAATAGATAGGATTATTTGTCTGTCAAAGATATAAAAACAGGTGTTTTGAAAACCCGGTTCTCAAACTGATCGGTTTAGGGGGGGTTAAACCGCAGAATAGGAACCGGGGTTATTAACTTAAAGGAAATTTCAGTACAGCCCCAAGCGCATATCAGTAATATATATCTGTGCGATAGATAATGAAAATTAACTAGCGGAAAATTGGCCGAAGATTTACGGAACGTTTAAAGATGGGTTAGGATTGCTGCTGTGAATAGATTTTGACTAACATTATATGGAAATAAAATTCAGTGGGCTGTGAATGCTATCGCATCGGAGACCTGTTGCTGGATGCAGGGACACAAGAAGTAACCCGTAGCGGGATTGTTGTACCGGTACCACGCCTCTCTTTCAGGTTATTGCTTTCGCTGGCAAGGCATGCACCCAACGTCGTGTCTGCCGAGGTCTTGGAAGAGGAAGTCTGGGCAGGTCTTGTGGTAGACCGGGGTACGGTCAATAAACGGGTACTTTTGCTTCGCAAGGCGCTGAGTAAAGGTCAGGATGAAGATCCTTACATAACGGTCATCCGTGGCAGTGGTTATCGACTGGTGGTGCCGGTTGAATACATGGATTCCTGTCCGGGTGAGTCGATCCAGGAAGAGACCGAATCACAAAACTGGTATCAAAGAAACTCCGGCACAATACACACCATCTCATACTGGCTACTTGGAATCATCGTAATTCTGGCTCTGCACCTGGGATTCCGGAATATTTCTTCTGACAGTACTGAGCCCGGCACTGAGAGGGATGCTGTCGTAGAAACTCGGCAGGAGACGAGAGCTTACGGTCAGAATTTTGTCGCGGTCTTGCCGTTTGTTGATCTAAGTGATGGCAAGGTCCATCAGTACATTGGAGATGGAATAGCTGAGGAAGTCATTAATTTGCTGGCAGGCATGGATGGTCTCGTTGTGGCTGCGCGTACATCCTCTTTCGCCTTCCGTGACACATCCACAACCGCTGCAGAAATTGCAGCCAAATTGCGGGTTGGAACAATCTTGGAGGGCAGTATCAGGCATTCTGGCGAGCGGATTCGTGTAACAGCCCAGTTGATCGATACACAATCCGGATATCACATCTGGTCACAGAACTACGACCGGTCTTTTGATGAGGTTTTCGCTGTACAGGATGACATTGCCTTCAACATAGCGCAGTCCCTGATGCTGACCCTGGATGAAAGTGACCAACCGGATTCCAGGGAATCAATGACCGGTGATATTGAGGCTTTCAAGTCTTACCTCAAAGGCCGGGAATTGCTGAATGATCGCATTCATCTACGTGCGAAAGGTCTGTACAGCGCACTGGATAGTTTTAATGAAGCCATTGATCAGGATCCGAAGTTTGCCCGTGCGCATGCGGGTGTTGCTTCAGTCTACTGGTTGCTGACTTCCTATGATGACACTGTGGACCAGGGGAAATATTTTGAGGAGGCTGAAGCGAGCGCGAAATTTGCCCTTGAGATTGATCCTGATTCAACCGAAGCTCTGAGTGCACTGGCATCCATTAACTCTCAACGTGGTGACATACTGCAGGCCGCCGGGTATTTTGATCAGATAAGGGCTGTTGGTGATACGAATTCAAATATTATTGCCTGGGAAGCCACTCTACACACACGCCTGGGGTATTTTGAAGAATTAGTAGGCCCGCTGACCGAGGAGTATCGGCGAGACCCTCTGAATGAGCATATTGCCTGGTCGCTGGCAGACGCCCTTATTTTTTCCGGTAAACCGGTTGAGGCCATACCTATATTGGAGGAATTAGAACATTTCTCCTATCGCGATTACTACCTTGGCCTGGCTGCTATTTATACCGGTAACTTCTTGAGAGCGCGCGAGTTATTGCGTGATGTACGCATGCGTTCAGGGGTTTTGCCAGCGGATTGGGCTGATCTGATAATTGACGCTCTGGAGAATCCTGCCCTGCAAGAGGAAGTTGCCCTGAAATTCATTTCAGCGACTGAGAAAGGGGATCTCAACAAACTGGTCAGTTTTGAATCGCTATTAATCCTCGGCACAGCGTATACTTTCGAATTGGGTATCAACCCACTCAGTGATATCGTGAACCAACAGATTCATGCGCAGATTTGGAATAATTGGGCAGTGCCTTTTCGCCAGGACCCACGTTTCAAAGACTGGGTCAGTGCGCTGGGTTATGTAGAGTTCTGGCGAAAATTTGGCTGGCCGGATCGTTGTCGGCCAACCGGTCTTGATGATTTTGAGTGTATTTAATGTATTTAATTACTAAGCAGCACAACAGGTGAAGAAAATACCATGGACCTGACCACACATTGGGCTGGAATACTGGCCGTTGCAATTTTCATAGGTGCCTACGTTCTGGTCATCCTTGAAGAAAACATTCATCTGCGGAAATCAAAACCCGTTATCGTGGCGGCCGGCTTTATCTGGATACTGGTTGCCTATGCCTATATGGCTGCAGGCGATACTCATACTGCGGAAGAACTGGTTCGGCACAACCTGTTGGAATTCGCGGAGCTATTTCTGTTCCTGCTCGCCGCCATGACCTTTATTAACACCATGGAAGAACGTGGGATTTTTGAAGTGCTACGCGCATGGCTGGTCAACCAGGGCTTTTCATTACGCCAGGTATTCTGGATTACCGGTGTCATCGCTTTCCTGATGTCACCTATTGCTGACAACCTCGCCACAGCCCTGTTGATGGCAACTGTGGCCATATCCGTCGGTGGTAAGAATCACCGTTTCGTTGCGCTGGCATGTATCAATATCGTGGTTGCCGCGAATGCCGGTGGTGCTTTCAGCCCATTTGGTGACATCACGACTTTGATGGTCTGGCAACGTGAGCATGTGGCATTTACTGGATTCTTTGCCTTGTTCCTACCTTCAGTAGTCAATTGGGTGGTGACGGCAAGCTTGTTGTCTTTTGGCATACCGAAAGGCCAGCCCGACCCGGTTCATGAGGAAGCGCATTTAGAACATGGTGCATTGATGGTTGTCGTGTTGTTCATCTTGACAATCGCGTTGGCAGTATCAATGCATAATTTCCTGCATATGCCACCGGTGATCGGTATGATGACCGGCCTCGGTTTCCTGAAGTTATTCGGTTATTACCTCAGCCGCCGGAAAGACGATCCCCCACCTCGCGCTGCGAGGGAAGACTCTGCACTCGGCAGTGAGGCTATTCATACCACCGGTTCACACTCACCTGTCGGGCAATATGATATTTACGCGAATCTGCAAAAGGCCGAGTGGGACACCCTTATGTTTTTCTACGGTGTGATCCTGTGTGTCGGGGGCCTGGGTGCGTTTGGCTACCTCGCAATAGGTTCCGAATTGATGTACAGCGGTTTGGGGCCAACTGTTTCGAATATACTGGTGGGGGTTGCGTCAGCCCTGGTGGATAATATTCCGGTGATGTTTGCCGTACTCGCGATGGATCCGGAAATGAGCCAGGGGCAATGGTTGCTGGTTACTTTAACGGCTGGTGTGGGTGGCTCAATGCTGTCGATCGGCTCTGCTGCCGGCGTCGCGGTGATGGGGCAGGCACGCGGAATTTACACGTTTCTGGCACATCTGAAATGGACCTGGGCCATTGTGATCGGTTATGTGGCGAGCATTGTGGTTCACTTTATGGTCAATGGCTCGAAGTTCTGAGGGCAAATTACGGGTGCACGAACGCATACTGCGGTGGCACTAACCCATGTTTGGACATTCGTAG
>CBDTVF010000068.1:0-10517 GCA_965363775.1 uncultured Gammaproteobacteria bacterium | reverse complement strand
TCTCCTGGAAGCCGTCAAAATCCTCATAGCGTCTGTAACTGTAGTGCGGACGTATCTCCATCAAACCCCATAAATCTTCCGGTCTCACCCGCATCAGGCTGTTGATGGAGAATTTTCGATAGTCCGAACGGGATAAGAAACCGACCTCAGGGTTAAAATTCCTGGCAACTTCGGTGTATTCAATACCATGACTCCATTCCGGGGAATCATAGTTTCCTTTAATTGAGAATGCGTGGTCATCGCCATCGAGTTCGGGCGTATCCGTTTTTGAGGCCCAGCCATTGATCAGGATGTATTCGCCGATAGCGAGACGTCCGTCGATACCATAGGTCCTGTTTTTGTCATAGGCACCCGGCACATCAAAAGAACCATCACCATTGCGTTCGACAAAAATTGCACCAATTGAAGACCGCTTGCCCAGTTCCTGGTTCACACGCGCGACGGTAAACTGGTTTTCGGGCGCGATACCATCCACGGCCTCCGAGGACATATACAGAAAACCGACATTGGTTCTTTCGCCGATTTTCCCGGAAACACGAGCACCACCATTAATTGGGATCACGTCACCATCTGCACCAATCCCGATACGACGACTAAAAAACAGTTGTGTTTCCTGGCTGTTACCAACGGTAAACTGGCCGGCATTTTCGAGGAAGAACGGCCGCTTTTCAGGAAAAAACAGGTTGAAACGGTCGAGATTGACCTGCTGCTCATCGGCCTCGACCTGGGCAAAATCAGTGTTGTAAGTAAGGTCAAGCGTCAGACTTGGTGTGATCGAGTACTTGGCATCAAAACCAAATTCCGTGTCTGTCTCGGTACCATCCAACTCAGGACCACGCCCTGCCTTAACCAGCCCATAGGGTGTTATTTTCAAGTTACGGGTCCGCGGCGGTGTAATACCCTCTACGGTACCGGCCTCAGACACCCGGTTCAGATTATGTTGCCGTGACAACGGCGCCCAGTACGTTTGTTCATTGTTGCGCCTGATGTTCCTTTGGAAGTTGATTCCCCATTTCTGCTCATCACCTTTGCGGAATCGAAGCGCCTTGAACGGTATCCGCATTTCAGCACTCCAGCCGATTTCGGAAATCTGTGCCTTGACACTCCAACTCGCGTTCCAATTGAGATTGAATCCGGTACCGCCAAACGCACCGCTGGAGGCCTCCTTGATCACCTGGGCATCATATTCCATACCCACCGGATTGGTGCCAAAGACAAAACCGTTCTGCCGATCCAGCATCCCGTCGATAATGACACGAAAACTGTCGGTCTCATTCAGACTTCTGTCCCGCCGTGCATCGGTAACAATGATGCCATCGGGGTTGTCGTCATATGCCACCATACCGATGTATAAGGCATCATCCAGGAAACCAATGAAAACTTCAGTTTTTTGGGTTGACGCCTCACCTTCATTAGGCTGCACCTGCCAGAAACCGGTGGCAGGAGTAACACCTTGCCATGCGGGGTCGTCAAGTACCAACCCATCCAGCTCAGGCGCTGTTAAAAGTGTAGAAGCCTGCATGACCGGCCGTGGTGTCAACGGCCCTTCAGAAAATACGTTATTAACGCTAAAAATGAGGATTAAACTGAGTGCTATCTGTTGCCACCAAAGCTTTCCTAAATCCCTTGTAGCACTCATTTCTTCCTTGAATCTGGCATCCTGTGACATGACAGCTAGCAAACTCCAAAACCGGGTTAATACCAATAAGAAAA
Organism: uncultured Gammaproteobacteria bacterium; assembly: GCA_965363775.1. Taxonomy (GTDB): domain Bacteria; phylum Pseudomonadota; class Gammaproteobacteria; order Xanthomonadales; family SZUA-36; genus SZUA-36. The sequence continues at coordinate 8,804 of CBDTVF010000068.1, read as the reverse complement.
CACACTTAATTTGAAGCTTTTCAGCCGACAAATTTTAGCGAGCAATTATCTCATGAAATCGTTGCTGAATGGATAAAAGTGATTTGTAATTTCAGGTAGAATAACCGACTTTCAGCGTACACGCATAACAACAACAAAGGCAGGTTTTATGAATATCATCCGCAAGACCTTTCCCGTCGGACCGCTTCAATGCAATTGCACCATTATCGGTGACAGTGATAGTGGAATCGGCTATGTTTTTGACCCGGGTGGAGATGCACAACGTATCATGGCCACGGTTGAAACCATGGGGCTGAAAATCATCGGCATCATCCATACACATGCGCATCTGGATCACATACTCGCCGCCGGTGAGATTCACCGTAAAACAGGGGCGCCGGTGTGGTTACATCGCTCAGACAAAATTCTTTGGGATTCGCTTGGCTTCCAGTGCAAGATGTTCAACATTCCCTATGTACCGGTACCCGACCCTGACCACTGGATTGAGGATGAACAGGAGCTGGAATGTGGTGGTAGTTGTATCCATACGCCCGGCCATACAGCCGGATCCACCAGTTTCTATTTTGAAGACTCGCGCCTTTTGATCGCGGGTGACACCTTGTTTCAGGGCTCAGTTGGCAGGACAGACCTCGAAGGCGGCAATGCCGGACAGATCACAAAATCCATCCAACAACGGATTTACAAACTTGATGAAACTGCCACAGTGATTACCGGACACGGACCCGAGACAACGATAGGCCACGAAATGCGTTTCAATGCCTTTGTAAGGGCCTAGTGTAGTGTCCTGTACTAGTTGTTAATTCAATACCCGAAGACAGGCTTCACTAAAACTCGCAAGCCACCCGGATACCAATCACTCTTGGACGTGGCTGTGTCTCGATGGCACCAAATTCATAAGGGTTACTAATCCCGTCCTCATCAAGCAAATTCCGGCCAAACAACTCCACGCTGGTGCGACCAATTCTCACGCCAATATTGGCGTACAAAAAACCCAGTGTGTCAGAAACACCAATGGGGTCTAGCAGGCCAATGGATCGCTCTGTCAAATGAATCGGTCCCTGTCTGTTGTAGCCGGCACGAAGGAAACCCGGATTGTTAGCACCCCAGTTGAAGAAGTAGTCGGCGAAAACCGACCAACCGTAATCCGCCACCTGGTCAAGGGGGTCACCCGGAATATGCGATGTTCCGCTGCCCTCCTCAGTTTCGACAACAACTGTGTCAATGACGCTACCATTGAAGCCCAACGTTAGTTTGTCATTGGGTTTCCAGGTAAATGACCATTCAAAACCCTTGATCTCAGCCTTGCCGATATTGGCTATCATATCCACCAATACAATAGGCATGGTGGTCCTGGCCTGCATGTCGGTATATTCACTATAAAAGACAGCAAACTCGGTATAAAGACGTCCGCTTGCCAGGTTCATCTTGGTACCCAGTTCGAAAGAATTAACGACTTCAGCGTCATACGTGCCCGGCCCTCCAACAGTTTCTACAATCACCGCGTTAAATCCGCCGCTACGGAAACCCTGGGCGAGATTGGCGTAAACATTAATATCGTCCGTCGCCGCGAAGGAAAGGTAGGCTCGTGGACTTAAGTGATCAAAACTGGCTTCCTGGAGCGTGTCATAAGTAAGGTCAGCGCTGAGTTGGTCATTTTTAAAATAGCGGGCACCAATACCCAGTTCCCATCGGTCGTTAAGGGCATAACTGACATCACCAAACACAGCCCAGGATTCATTTTCCGTGGTCTGGCTATAGGGGACATCAAGCGAAATTACCTGGCCGCCTAACGCCCGTGTACCCAGGCTTTCAATATCTACATCCGCGTCACGATAGTACAATCCCATAGTCCAGTTGATCGCCCCATCACCGTTACTACCCAGGCGCAGTTCCTGGGTTAGTACTTCCGAGCCGGTTTCATCCCTGCCATAGGCCTCGTATACATCTGATCCGGGAAATCCGGGGATGAGTTCAGATTCAAAAATCATCTTGCGGGCACCAACTCGATAGCGCTCGGTGTCAGTGAAACCCGTTACGCTTGTAAAGGAGAAGGAATTGAACTCATAGACTGCCGTTAAATTGTAGTGGTTGTAATCATCTACATACGGAGTCTTCAGTGTTGGATCAATAGATGACTGGTAAAGACTCTCACTATTAGGCCGGAGATTGACAATATTCATTCCACCGCCTTCATTGCGATGGACGATCAGTGTGCCATTGATATCGAAACGGTCATTAATTTGCCAAAGCGCACGCATGCGGAGGTTGGCTAATTCATTATCATTAAAATCTTTACGATCGGCGGCAGGTTGATCAACCCAGCCTCCCCAGCTGTGGTAGTTCAGGGCGAGTCGCAGGCCGAAGACGTCCTCCACCACAGGGAGGTTCAACGCGGCTTTAAACTCGTAACCAGCATCACCCCTTTCCTGGTCAAAAACTGATATTTCCCCTTTCCCACCAAAATGGTCAAGCTGTGGTTTGCTTGTGATAAGCCGGATCGTGCCTCCAACGGAGCCAGCGCCATAAAGAGTACCCTGGGGCCCTCTGAGTACCTCTATGCGATCAAGATCGTAAAGACTCAGATCATACTGTCCGTTGGGATCGGCTGACGTGACATCGGCCTCATCCAGATACACACCCACCAATGTGAACGCGCCAACGACGTTACCGACACCGCGCATTGTATATAGCTGGCTGCCAGGTACGGCTTCCTGAACCACCAGGCCGGGCACTCTATAGGAGAGATCCAGGGCATTTTTGATACCCAAATCATCAATCACCACTCCACCTACCACCGAAACACTCATCGGAACATCGATGGCCCGTTGCTCACGCTTTTGCGCCGTAACGATGACTTCTTCAATTTCGAGTTGCAGTTCGGCTTGCGGTTGAGCAACCGCAAAGGTGGTAAACGTGACGACGGTGACTGCCGCCAGTTGTTTGACGAATGGCTTTCCCTGCTTATTCTGCTTCGTCTTGGCTCTCACTTCATTCATCATCGTCCCCCCAACGGGTAATGATGGGCCAAAAGCATTTCTATCTGAAAAAGCTAAGACTCACTGGTATATTACACGAAAATTGGTTTATTTAGTATATATTTCAATGGCTTTCACGCGGTCTTTTTTTTGAAAGGAATACGAAGCGGGGAGCTTCAGCTGGTTATAGATTGCACATCAGAAATCAGGCGGATCTGCTGCAACTGATATTCCGTTGGCGTCTGACCAAACTGAGCTTTGAAACAACTTGCAAAATAGGACTGAGAGGAAAAGCCGACGGCCTGCGCCACGTCCCTGACAGATATGCCCTGACTTAGAAGTAGTAATGATCTATTCAATCGATAGGTACGCAGGTACTCTGAAGGTGTGCACCCCAACAAGGTTTTGCACTTGCGCTGCACTTGCCGGTTACTGATCTCCATATGTGCAGACATCTTTCGCAGATTAAAGCCCTGCTCAGCATAGTGCTGATCGATACTGGTTTTCAACAGATTGAGGAAGTCCTGATCCCGCTTAAAAAATGCGGTCTCCAGGTTAATTGTCTTTTTGCCATTCAGTTCCATGTAAGGAGCACCATTGACCGGGCTAAATAAACAAAAATTCTAAAGCCCTTAAAAGCACACCCACATCCGAGGATGTGGGCGCCCTCTTCCCCGCCCTTGTCCATCACTTTGTGCCAGTCGAGACACCCACGCATCAGGTTATGGGTTTGTGGGTGTCTCTACTCAACGCACTTATTTAGTGCTGTTTCTTCGGTTTGTGGATCACGATCGATCCACCACCTAACACGGTCGCCGACGTGGCAGCGTCAGGTATACCCATCTGGTTGTCATAGATGACGACATCAATTCCCATATCCCATATCTTCATGCGAAATTGATCTACTTCTCCGCCTCCAGGAAGAGCACTGTCAGTAACTGAGACCATAAAGCCATAGCCGGCCTCGCCATTGATGGAGCCTTCGCCCTTGAGCTTTGCCTGAGCACCAGCCACAACCAGCCACTGGTAGCTGGATGAGTGGAAGTCAAATTTCGCACCTTTAAGGTGAATTTTGGTTTTACCTGTTGGTGTATCTGCACCCTTTTTATACTTCGACACGAAACCAAAAGTCATCTTGCCGGTCAACGAAAGATCAGAAAGGTAAGCGCCTTCGGGGGATTTGACCCATCCACCACCAGTAACAAAGCCCCCATTGGGGTCGTAGACCGAAACGTAACCCGCACTGGCGCTGCCAACCACCTGCCCTCTGTCAACAAGCTCGAGATTGACAACGTAAACACCAGGTGTCTCGTAGCTGTGCGAACCACTCAGTATGTTCCCTCCCTCAGCGAAGACCGCGTCGCTAGTGTTGCCATCACCCCATACCCAGATAGCGGAGGTGAAAATCACCGATTCTGGAATGGTGGCGCTTGCATATACTGCTTCTTCAACGAGCAGAGGCCCCTCAGTAGCAGTCGCATGGAGGGATGTCACCAGGGCAAAGGGTGACAATGAAGCTACCTCACCACAAATCACGTTATTTTCCGTATCGGGATAACCCGTACTGGTGACTACCTCCCAACAGCCCCCTGAGAACTGACAGGTTTGACCATCGGCTTTGAGCTTACTCGCCTCCACCAGGTGGGCGAGTTCAAGGTGGGCCTCGTCCACGGCCTCATCGTAGTCAAGGCAAATGGTAATCAGCCCTTCGAACTCTGCCGTAGTGGAGATATCAACGTAGGTATCTGCACCCAGAGCAAAACCAGAACCCTGCTCCGGAAGACTTGAAGCCTCGTCTGCGGGTACGGTCTCAACCGTGGTCAAGCCCGCAGCAGTGACGTTCTCAAAAGAAACCGCGGCGGTAGATTCGGCGGTGCTCAAGTCTTTGGGTGTCACTGTGACTGGTTCGCCACCGGTACTCGGTGGTGTTTCCGAACTCGGATCGGCAAGGACCAATTCAACAAAACCCATACCTGTCTCACCTGTACTATCGACTGCTTTCATCACAAAGGGATGACGTCCGGGCTCGAATCCATATGCTTCCAATTGGCTCCAGGATACGGCTAATTCAGATGCAACTGAAAACAACTCATAAACGCCGTCTCCATCCAGATCGTACTCAAAGCTCTGCATGCTACCGTTGGGCGATGATGAATCGCTTGCATCAAGTAAAATGCCCTCACCTTCGACTATGGATTCCGGTTGCACCACTAACCGCGCAGATACTCCAGGAGGACCCGACATTAACTTGCGGATACGGTTATTGCCGGTATCTGCGATGTACAGGTTGCCGTCTCCATCCAGGGCCACACCACTGGGGTAGTTCAGACGCGCAGCGGTTGCTGCACCACCGTCACCGCTGTACCCGGATGGCCCATAGCCAGCAACGGTGGTGATGATTCCGGTAGATCCTTCCATCCGGCGGATGCGTTGATTGTGTCTATCAGCGATGTAAAGATTGCCGATTTCGTCCATGTCAACACTCTGCGGATAGTTGAGGTGTGCATTGGTCGCGATGACACCGTCACCGCTGTACCCACTTACCCCATTGCCGGCCACGGTACTGATAATGCCGGTAGTGGCATCAACTCTACGGACACGATGGCTATTTCTATCGACGATGTAGAGATTACCGATTTCGTCCACGGCCACGTCTTGCGGATAGTAGAAACTGGCGGATGTCGCTGGCCCACCATCGCCGTTGTATCCAGATACCCCATTGCCGGCCACGGTACTGATAATGCCGGTAATGGCATCCACTCGCCGGATTCGGCGATTGTTACTGTCAACAATGAACAAATTCCCGTTTTTATCCATGGCGATTCCCGCTGGATAGTAGAGGCTTGCATCTGTTGCAGCAACACCGTCACCAGTGTACCCGGATAGACCATTGCCAGCCACGGTACTAATAAGACCGCTGGTAGCATCCACCCGACGGATACGGCGATTGTTGGTATCAGAGATATACAGATTGCCAGTTTCGTCCAGGGCGACACCCCTCGGATAGTAGAGACGTGCATCTGTTGCAGCACCACCATCTCCACTGAATCCGGATACACCCGTGCCGGCTATAGTCGCAATAAGGCCGGTGACGGCATCCACTCGACGGATACGATGATTATTGCTATCGGCGATGTACAGGTTACCAGTGTCGTCCACGGCAACCATTTGTGGCCCCCGGAGGTCTGTAGCCGTCGCCAGAACGCCGTCTACGGGAGTTCCACCACCGTTGCCAGCAAAGGTGGAGATAAGACCTGTGGCAGAATCCACTCTACGGATGCGGCGATTGTTGCTGTCAGCGATGTAGAGATTGCCGGTTTCGTCCAGGGCTACTCCCCTCGGATAGTAGAGACTTGCGACCGTGGCCGGTCCACCGTCACCACTGTAACCAGACAGACCGTTACCGGCGACGGTGCTGATAAGATCGGTGTTAGCGTCCACCCGACGGATACGACGATTACTACTATCGGCGAAATAGAGATTGCTGCTGTCGTCCAGGGTCAAACCAACTGGATAGTTGATGCTGGCAGCAGTTGCGGCACCACCGTCACCGCTGTATCCGGACACCCCATTGCCGGCCACGGTGTCGATTAGACCAGTAGTTGCATCCACCCTGCGGATACGTCGATTGGCGCTGTCAGCAATGTAGAGGTTGCCGGTTTCGTCTAAGGCCACGCCCTGCGGGCTGCCGATATTGGCGGCGGTCGCTGATCCACCGTCACCGTTGTATCCAGCAGACCCATTGCCAGCCACCGTGTCGATCAGACCGGTGGCTGCATCCACCCTACGAATACGATGATTATTGCTATCGGCAATATATAAATTGCCGAACCGATCCACTGCTACATCAGCAGGATAAAAGAGGTAGGCTCCTGTCGCAGCACCACCGTCATTTGGTGAACGACAAACGGTTCTGTACCTATAATAACAGTGATACCCCGTCAACCATGTTCCATAACAGTAGTCAGTATAACGATAGGTAGAACATCGAGGCCGACCATTGCCGGCAACCGTTGAGATAATGCCGGTTTTTGCATCCAAACGTCGGATTCGGTGATTGCTTCTGTCTGCAATGTAAAGGTTGCCAGTCTCATCGACAGCCAAACCCTGTGGGTAGTTAAGACGAGCGCTAATTGCCAAACCGCCATCACCGTTATATCCGGCGGTTCCATTACCGGCCACGGTGGAGATAAAGCCGGTGCTGGCATCCACTCGAAAGACGCGGTGATTGCTGCCGTCGGAAATATACACATTGCCGACCCGGTCCACGATTACATCATAGGGGTATTTCAGATTCGAGGCAGCAGCTGGAATATGCTCTCCTGAACCGCCACCCGCGACCGTAACAATGCTACCTGGCTCAGGTTCAGTAACAGACAAGAGAACAGAAACCGATGCCGTGTTTCCATCGTCATCACTCACAGTAAGTATGACTGTTCGCACACCTGCTACCGAATAGGTCTGCATAACGTTTACACCGTTCCCAATCGCCCCGTCACCCAGTTGCCAGGTATAGTTAAGCTGATCGGTACTCGCCGCATAAGAGCCGCTGCCATCAAAAATGACGGGGATACCGTAAGCGGGTGTTTCATCTGATGCTGTTGCCAGTGCTACAGGTGGTATGTCGGCTACTGTGACGGTTGTTGTTGCAGATGTCTGCAACTCACCAGAGTCCGTTATTGAGAGAGACGCTGTGTAAACCCCGTCATCCACATAGACATGACTGGGTGACAGCGAACCTGTATCCGTCATCACTTGACCGTCACCGAAGTCCCACTCAATTACGTGGGTATCACCCTCGTCCGGGTCGGTGAGAACCCCGGCAAAAACCACTGGCTCGCCTTCGTTGACAAAAATGTCATCACCGGCGTAAACCTGTGGCGGATCATTGACAGGAGTAACCTCAATGGTTATATCGGCGGTGTCAACACCACCATCGTCATCAAGCAACCGGAAAGTGAAGGTGTCTGAGCCATTGAAATCCACTGTAGGTGTATAGGTCAAATGCGGTGGCGCACCCTGTAGGCTACCGTTGTTAGTGCTGGTCACGATTTGGAAAGTCAGTTCATCGTTGCCAGGATCAGTTCCTGAGAGCAGGATAGTCAAAGGTACATCTTCTTCGGTGGTCAGCGCCTGGTTTTGCGCGGTTGGAGCGACATTGAAGACTTCAACCATCAGATCATCGACACCAACATCCCCATGATTGTCAGTCACCGTAAGTGTTACAACATAAGATCCGTTATCGTCATAAGTATGAACGGGAGCCAATGGATCGATGGTCAGAACCGTTGAGCCATCGCCGAAATTCCACTCGATGGTGTGAGTATCGCCAAAGTCCGGGTCGATGAAACTTCCGGTGAAGTTGAGTAATAATCCCTCGCCAGTCACAAGATCCGGGCCAACATCAACCCGAGGCGGGTCATTAACTGATGTGACAGTGATCAGAACCGTGCCTTGTGCCGAGTCTACGGTGCCATCGTTTACAAAGTAGGAGAAGCTATCGATGCCGAACCAATCGGCATTTGATGTATAAGTGAAGGAGGGTGCACTACCGGTCAACGAGCCATTTACAGGACCCAGAACCGTGTAGGTCAGTGGATCGTTGTCCAAATCGGTGGCCGTCAAGGTCATGGTTACCTGGACATCCTCGTCCGTGCTCAATGACAGGTCAGTGACGACTGGCATGTCGTTAACAGGGTGAACGGTAATCGAGACCGTTGCTGGCTCCGAATCAGCCTTCCCGTCATTGGCAACAAATGTGAAGAAATCGGCGCCGTTGTAGTCGGGGTCGGGAGTGTAGACAAGAACACCGCCCGAACAGGTGGCGGC
>CBDTVF010000067.1:0-10526 GCA_965363775.1 uncultured Gammaproteobacteria bacterium | reverse complement strand
GGGCCTACCTTCTGTCAGGACCGTGAGCGACATGGACGTCGCGCCCGAGCCTCCAGGACGGATTCACGGCGAGTCCTGACAGAAGGTAGGCCTCTCCCCTGGCGAATCGAAGCCACCAGACATCAGATCCGATAATTCTGATTTCTTACAATGACCAGCGCTGTCAAAAGCCCTTATTAGAGTCTGAAATTAAAAAGGAAAAGTCAAATTAGATCGCCTCTTGACCTGCATCAATAAACCCTCAAATAAGCACGGAAAACTGGTTAACCAATGGGATGTGTTCTTTATAATACCGCCAAGATTCAACTAAGAACCAACTGGTACTTAAGGAGACCGAAATGAACCAGTATCTCAACTCAGTATTAGCGACAGTTAAAGCAAAAAACCGCGGTGAAGATGAGTTTCTTCAAGCAGTAGAAGAAGTCCTTGAATCACTTTCACCCGTGTTAGACAGACACCCCGAATATGTAGAAGCAAAAATCGTTGACCGTGTTGTAGAACCGGAACGGATGATTGTTTTCCGCGTTCCCTGGATTGATGACGCTGGAAAAGTCCAGGTTAACCGCGCTTTCCGTGTTGAATTCAATAGCGCCATTGGCCCATATAAGGGTGGCCTGCGTTTTCACCCCAGTGTGAACCAGGGAATATTGAAATTCCTCGGTTTCGAGCAGGTTTTCAAGAATGCCCTGACCACGCTGCCAATGGGTGGTGGTAAGGGTGGTTCCGATTTTGATCCTAAAGGTAAATCCGATTTTGAAGTCATGCGTTTCTGCCAGAGCTTCATGACCGAACTCTCCCGTCATATCGGTGCAAATACCGATGTTCCGGCCGGTGATATCGGTGTTGGTGGTCGTGAAATTGGCTATTTGTTTGGTCAGTACAAACGGATTCGTAATGAGTTTGTTGGTGTGTTGACAGGTAAGAGCCTCAATTGGGGCGGTAGCCTGATCCGACCGGAAGCGACTGGTTATGGCACGGTTTATTTTGCCCAGGAAATGCTCAAGACCCAGGGTAAATCTATGGAAGGTTTGACGGTTTCTGTCTCGGGTTCCGGTAACGTTGCGCAGTATGCGACCGAAAAAGCCACTGAGTTTGGTGCCAAGGTCATTACCTTGTCCGACTCCGGTGGGTATATTGTTGATACCGATGGCATCACTGAAGAAAAACTCGCATATGTCTTTGAACTGAAGAATGAAAGACGCGGCCGGATTAGTGAGTACGTTGAAGAATATCCATCAGCTACCTACCATGAAGGCACCGGTGTCTGGAATGTTCCGGTTGATGTGGCGCTGCCATGCGCTACCCAGAATGAATTACATGGTCCCGATGCCGAAGCACTTTTGAAGAATGGTTGTATCTGTATTGCTGAAGGCGCCAATATGCCAAGCACGCGTGAAGCGGTCGACAAGATTTTGGCCGGTGGCATACTTTATGGTCCTGGTAAAGCTGCCAACGCTGGTGGCGTGGCTGTTTCCGGTCTGGAAATGTCCCAGAACAGCATGCGTCTGAACTGGACCCGTGAAGAAGTCGACAAACGCCTGCACGATATCATGATCAACATCCATAGTGCGTGCACACAAACAGCTATTGAGTATGGCCACCCAGGTAATTATGTGATGGGCGCCAACATCAGTGGCTTCCGCAAGATTGCCGACTCCATGATGGATCAGGGCGTCGTCTGATCGTTCCGTATAAAGCCGGATATTGTCACATCGAATATCCGGCTTATTTCTCAATTAGAAAAGGTGCATAGCACACATATTGCAGCAGCGTCACTGATGCTGCTGCAATATTGACACCAGTGTGGTGTAATCCCTGCAAGACACGCCTTGCAGCCAACGGCTTCTCACCACGCTGATATGCGCCATTTATACGTTACACCACACTAACTTTGCTATTGTTATCCCATGAAGCCTTCCTTTGAATTAAGAGATTTTGAACAGGAGTCATTGCATTTCGACTCACTGATGCCCTTTAAGGTCAAAAACATCCTCATCGTTTCAAGTCTGTACGATTTGTACAATTTGCGCGAGGATGGGCGACTTACTAATCTGTTGCTGTCTGAGTACGCCGAATTGAGGCTGTCCCGTGCGCCGACGATCAAACGCGTTGACTCAGGTCAGAAAGCACTGGAGGTTTTAGAAGACCAAAGCTTTGATCTGATCATAGTTTTTCGTTCACTCGCCGATATTGAATCTGCTGAGTTCGCCCGCTGTGTCAAGCGGTTACACGCAGATACCCCGGTTGTTCTGCTGGCGTTTCATCATCGTGAACTGGAAATAATGAGAGAGCAGGGTTGCGAGGCATTTGACGACATATTTTTCTGGAGCGGCGAATCCAAAATGCTCCTGACCATTATCAAATTTGTCGAAGACAAGAAAAACGTCGAAGCCGATACGGCATTAGTCGGTGTCCGGGTCATTATCCTGGTCGAGAATTCAGTGCGATTCTATTCTTCCTATCTGCCATTGATCTATACCGAGATCATGGAGCAGACCTCAGCGCTGTTGTCCGAAAGCATCAACTCCGCCAACCGTCTATTGCGTATGCGTGCACGTCCAAAAATTCTGCTGGCAGAAAATTATGAAGACGCCCTGACCTTAATCAATAAATACAGAAAATACCTGTTAGGGGTTGTCTCTGACATCCAGTTTTCAAAAGATGGTCAGATGGATGAAACGGCTGGTATCCAGTTGGCTGCAACGATCAGGGAACAAATCAGTGATCTGCCGGTGCTGCTGCAGTCCACTGATGAAACCAAAGCGGAACAGGCTGCTGAATGCAAGGCCGGTTTCTTAAACAAAAGATCACCTACATTACTGAAAAAACTGAGCAGATTTATCCACCAGAATTTTGGTTTTGGTGCCTTTGTGTTCAGACTTCCAGATGGAAAGGAACTTGCCCGTGCCCGCAGTTACAGGGAGATGCAAAGATGTGTAGCCAGGATCAACGGCAGATCCTTGCTTTATCACGCGGAAAGAAATCACTTTTCCAACTGGCTGATGGCCCGTACCGAGTTCGAACTGGCTGCCCGTTTACGTCCCCGGCAGGCAAGCGAATTTGACAACCTCAGGGATATGCGTGCTTTCCTGGTTAAAACCCTCAAGGAGTTCCGGCACGAAAGACAGGTTGGCGTAGTGACCGATTTCTCCCGGGGTCACTATGATGGGCATGCAGAATTTCTGCGAATTGGTGAAGGCTCACTCGGAGGCAAAGGACGGGGACTGGCATTTGTAAATAACCTGGTCAATCGTTTTCCAATACGCGATGCGTTTCCCGGAACCGAGATTTCAGTTCCCCGTTCAGCAGTGATTTGCACCGACTTATTTGATCAATTTATGCAGATCAATGAGCTGAGCGAATTTGCTTTGGATGAGCATAGCGATGAAGAGATTATTGCAGCATTCAGAGATGCCACAATGCCGAAGGAACTGGAGAAGGATTTAAAGTCCTTCCTGACTTTCGCGAAGTATCCGATGGCAGTCAGGTCGTCTTCGCTACTTGAGGATTGCCATTACCAGCCTTTTGCCGGGATTTTCGATACCCATTTCCTGCCTAATAATCACCCATCGCTCAAAGACCGCTTAGAGCGCCTCCTGCTTGCTATTAAGCTGATCTATGCATCGGTTTATTTCAGGAATGCAAAACATTACACAGATGCAACCGGTAACCGTACCGAAGAAGAAAAAATGGCAGTTATCCTGCAGGAAATTGTGGGTGAAAACAGGGGCGGCTACTTCTACCCGGTGCTTTCAGGAATGGCCAGGTCCTATAACTTTTATTCCGTAGGGCGTATCAAGCCGGAAGAGGGCATTGCATACACCGCTCTGGGGCTGGGTAAGACAATTATGGAAGGTGAAAATTGCCTGTTTTTCTCCCCGTCTAATCCACAGGTTCTGCCACAGTTTTCAACGCCACAGGATTACCTGAGAAATACCCAACGCGATTTTTTTGCCGTTGATATGAAAGACCCCACAGTTTTTCCGGAACCGGGTGGTGAAATTGGCCTGGTTAAATTAAAAACTCTCGAATCGGAGCAGCACGGAGTACTCAAATATGTGGGTTCCACCTACTCTGCTGACAATGACCGGATTTATCCTGGTGTAGCGCGCAAGGGACCTAGGATCGTCACCTTTGACCCTATTCTGAAATCAAAGATATTCCCGCTGGACAGTATTCTGCAATACCTGCTTGAGCTCGGCAGCAAAGCAATGAACGTACCAGTTGAAATTGAATTCGCCGCAGAAATTAATTCTGATCCGGATAAACCTGACGAATTCCGGTTTCTGCAGATCAGACCGATGATGGTGGAGACTTCATTTGAAGATATTTCTGTTTACGATGATGAAGAAGAACAGATTTTTTGCCGGTCAGACCAGTCGCTCAGCAATGGCCGGATCGAAGGTATCAGGGATATTATATTCGTAAAACCCGATAACTTTGAACGCGCAAACATGACCCACATGGCGGCTCATGTGGGTGAGTACAATCAGAAATTGAAAGAGCAGGATCTGCCCTACATTTTGATTGGACCAGGCAGGTGGGGGACATCAGATCGCTGGCTTGGTATTCCGACAAAATGGGATCAAATATCTGCGGCCCGGGTGATTGTCGAAGTCGATTATGGTGATTTTGTGGTCGAGCCATCATTTGGAACACACTTTTTCCAGAATCTGATAACTTTTGCGATTGGCTATCTCACCATCAACAGCTCCAGCTCATATAACTTTTTTGATTGGGATTGGCTCAATTCCCAGGAAACCGTATCGGAAACCGAATATCTCAAGCACGTGCGTCTGGATCAACCGATGAATATCCTGATTGATGGTCGTACTGGCAAAGCGGTGATATTCAAGCCCGAGCCCTGACTCTGGTATCAAGCAACCGTAACCGGTGGTCGTTCGGTTTCATCGACGGCAAGTTTGAATATATCGGGTCGGGAATAGTGACCAACCGGGTCCATGTCATAGCGTACTTTCACGATGTCTCTATGTTGATCGGACCAATGGCTTCAATATGATTCGACTTCCATTGCACGTTGAGTTGCCTTGGCAATTTCCTTTGCAGGGAGTATGACACCGGACATAGCTTCCTGCATATTGGCCATGCTACTCCCCATAAACCCCATGCCAGCCCCACTGGTGTCTGTGGTTTCTGGAAACTGTGTCACTATAAGACCGATAACTTTGCCGTGTCCATCGAAACCAGGTAAGCCGCCACCATTCGCAAAAGCAGATTCCAGAAGATAGAGCTTTCGCGGCTTGTCAGTGATACCGCCAACATGGTTTCGAGCCACGACAAGCGTTCGCCCAAAATGGTTACCTGTGCGACGAAGCGTGATAACAGTGTCACCAATATCCGCTGTGGCGCCGGTGGAGAAATCGACAAAAGAGAAAGAAGTATCTCGAGTGTCGGTGATTTGTATCCAGGCAATATCCAGTTCGGTATCCACGGCTATGATTTCAGCATCGAATGCCTGCTCATGCGAATCAACAATAACCTCGAGATTCTTTGGCGTGGCTGACATGGTTTTTCCGAATTGGCCGGATATTCTGGCGACCATGTTAATAAAACCACCCAATTGATTGTTGGAACAGACAATCAGACCATCCGCCCTGATCATGGTGCAGGTGAGTTCATTTTCGGTTTCTTTTTCCTGGCTGCCACGGGTGCCACCCATGTTGACATGTAAAACGTATTTGACGGTCACCAGGGCCGTGCTGCGCTCTTTCATAAAACCGGCGATATCCAGGTTCTCAGCTGCGCTGGAGCTAATAGGGGAGAGTCCGGCTATCAACATGAAAATAATGGTGAGCCGACTGCTTTTGGTTACTGGCATTGATCTGGTCCTTATCCGTTATTATTGAGTATTTGTGCTGGATGCTGCAGATGAGCCACTGACCTGGGGCACCCAGTCAGGCTCAATGTACTGAAAACGAGTTTCAACCCCGCGCAACACCAGGAATGTGACACGCTCCTGCCTGCTTTGGGTGACAGATTCCATGATTTCACGAAAATCATTCAGGCTCTCTACGGGTTGTTCATCAATCATTAAAACAAGGTCGCGCTGACGTAAGTTCCCTACTTGTGCCCATCCGGCCCTTTCAGTTTTTTCGATTAGTACACCCCTGGTATCACTTGGCCAACGATTTTCATCACGATCAAAGAACGTAATTTCACGTACTGTCAGACCAAAATCCTCATTGATTTCCCGTTTCACTTCAGCGGCAGTCATACGTGTACGCTCAAGTTCAAGCAAAACTTCTCTTTCCATTCTGTCACGCAATACCGTGAGCCTGGCTGGCTGTCCGATTTCAAGCCCCCTGACCAAACGGTGAAACATGCCGAAATCCTGTCCACTACGCGGTCTTATCGCATCGCCGTTGAGGGACAAAATGATATCTCCGGCAATCAGGTCTGACTGATCAGCCAGGGTTCCAGGATAAACCCGGGTAATTCTGAAACCCACCGCATCAGGCGAGCCCAGGTGCCTGGCAAGGTCTGGCAATACAGGCTGAACCGCGATGCCGATCCAGGCCTTGGCGACTTCACGCGGGGGATTGCTGGCGGATTTTTTTTGCATATCGAGCAGGGTCAGTTGGTTTCTACCTATCCTGGCAAACTCAAACATGACTTCTGTTTGCCCGGTATCAGCATTGTCCAAAGCGTTATAGATCGACAATATATCTGCTATTGAGTTAACCGGCTTGCCATTGATTGCAGTGATAACGTCGTCGCGGTTCAATGCGGGCACTGCAGTTTGTGCCGGGCTTCCCGAGCGCACACCCTGCACGAGAACTCCACTGGTATCAGGAAGACGCCGGTTTTGCGCCATTGTTTGTGTGATCTCAACGGCCACAAACCCCCATCTTCTGAATGCAGCTTCCTTGCCACGTTCCGCCTCCAGCTTCGTGGTAACCAGGGTTGATTCCAATCTGTGACCATCGTGGCGCCATGCAAGTTTTACCTTGCTGCCAATTGGGTAGCTCGCCAGACGCATTAATAACACGGGTTCGTCCTCGGGAAACCACACGGTTACCGGGTCTTCGTCAATGCTGACAATAATATCTCCAGCCCTAACACCGGCTCTTGCGGCCGGACCTTCTTCGACAACAGAGTTGACCAATACTCCTTCGGTGAAGCCGGATTTCTTGATGGGTTTGAGCTTCCATCCGTACCAACTCCTGGGAACCTGTCCGTGCTCGATCAGGGCTGCTGCGACGACCTTGGCGAGATTACTGGGTATTGCGAATCCCATACTCGTCCCGTTTGATGGCCCCCTGGCGTTGACCCCTATCACCTCACCCTCCAGGTTGACCAGGGGGCCGCCGCTATTGCCCGGGCTGATGGATGAATCATGTTGGATCCAATGCGAGAAAATACCTGTACGCTGGTCGCGGTTGAATCGCATTTCACCGGCATCGTCGTTTGAACTGGCCAGTAAACGGTCGGTGTTGGAAATAATCCCGAGTGTCACCGAACGAGACAATGCCCATGGGCTACCCATTGACATGACCGTATCACCAATGATCATGGCATCTGAATTGCCAAGCGTTGCGTAAGAGAGTTGTTTGCTCTTGTCGTTCAATTCATCCAGGTTCAATTTCAGGATGGCAAGATCAGTCAGTGGGTCTTCGCCGATAAGTTCTGCATTGATTTCCTGTTTATCCGACAAGGTGCAGACAAATTTATGACCATTTCGTGCAACATGAAAATTTGTCAGAACATAACCTTCCGGGGAAATGATAGTTCCACTTCCCGTTGCCTGGCCTTTTTGTTCCTTGCCGGCAATATAACGCGAGGTGGTTACCCGGATATTGACCAAAGACGGGAAAACCCTGTCACGGGCCGATGTGATCATTTCCCTGAGGTCGTCACGAAGCTCTTCAACTTTCTCCCGGTTTCTGTCCTTGAAGGCCGTGTCGGCTGACACAGGCGTAGCGACAGCTGCAACAAACAGCACAATGGCGGTCAAAAGCCAGGCTTTTGGTATCCAAAAACTTGAAAATTGCAGGCCCTGTCTGTTCGGATTAATACAGTTGCCCTTCATACTCCCCCCCTTTTTTTATTGTTTAAGATAGTACTCCAAGTTCCTTGCCGACCTGGGTAAATGCATCAATTGCCCGGTCAAGGTGATGTTTTTCATGTGCGGCGGATACCTGGACACGTATACGCGCCTCACCCTTGGGCACCACCGGGAAAAAGAAACCGATGACATAGATGCCCTCACCCAGCAAACGACGGGCAAATTCCTGTGCCAATGGTGCATCATAAAGCATGACCGGCACAATGGGGTGTGTTCCCTGTTTGATATCGAAACCTGCCGACGTCATTTTTTCCCGAAAATAACGGGTGCTATCTTCAAGTTTATCGCGCAACTGGGTCGAGGATGACAGCATCTCGAATACCTTGATGGAAGCCGCGACCAATGGTGGAGGTAGCGTATTGGAGAACAGGTATGGACGGGATCGTTGCCTGAGAAGATCGATGACTTCCTGTCTGCCGGTGGTAAAACCGCCGGATCCACCGCCGAGAGCCTTGCCAAGTGTCGAAGTAAAGATATCTATCTTAGCCATCACACCATGATGTTCGGCTGAACCACGCCCGGTTTTACCCATAAAACCGGTGGCATGGCTGTCGTCAACCATAACCAGGGCGTCATAGCGCGCAGCTAGTGCGGTAATTTCATCCAACTTGGCAATGTAACCATCCATGCTGAATGCGCCATCGGTGGCGATCAGGCGGGTACGGCAATCCTGTGTTTCCTGCAGAATTTTTTCCAATGCCTGCATATCACTATTGGGGTAGCGATGCCGCCCGGCTTTACATAAACGGATACCGTCGATGATGGATGCGTGATTGAGTGCATCTGATATCACCGCGTCTTCCGGTCCGAGTATGGTTTCGAACAGTCCACCATTGGCATCGAAGCAGGATGTATAAAGTATGGTGTCATCCGTACCGAAAAAACCTGAAATAGTCTGTTCCAGTTGTTTGTGCAAATCCTGGGTTCCACAGATAAAGCGCACCGAAGCGAGCCCAAAACCATGCTCATCGAGGGCTTTGTGTGCCGCCGCTATGACCTCCGGGTTATCCGCCAGACCGAGATAATTATTGGCGCAAAAATTGAGTACTTCCTCACCACCCTGAACTTTGATTTCGACATTTTGCGGGGTTGTGATAACACGTTCAGTCTTGTACAGACCGGCAGCGCGGATTTCTTCCAGCGTTTCGGTCAGGCGGTTCAATGAAACCATATCAATATCTCCTTGAGGGCAACATCCAGGTTGTACCGGAACAGATCAGGCTATTCTATACCGTACCGGTCCAGTCACAGACTACTTTGCCGGATTTTCCGGCAATCATCTCATACCGGACAGTGTATCCGCTTGCTCAATTTCAGAACGCAAGCTCACTCGCAATAGCTGTTAACGCGCCGGCGGCTGTTGCCTGAAGACTAAAGTGGGCTTTGGAGCTCAACATAGTGGGTGCCGGATTAACTTCGATAACAACTGCACCCGCTTCAAGCGCAAAAAACGGCAGGGAAGCAGCAGGCTGCACGAGGGTTGATGTGCCTATTGAAAAACAGACATCACATGCGGCGGCTTTTTCCATGGCAAAATTCATACTGCCAGCAGGTAGTGTTTCTCCAAACCAGACAACACCAGGTCGCGCCAGGCCACGCGGGTGATGGGGCGAGACAGGCGGGTGACCAGGGTTAGATTCAATCCAGCTGTTTTCAATCTTTTTGCCGGTCTCACTGCATACTGAAAGCATGATATTGCCATGCAGCTCGGTAACCTTGCTGGAACCTGCTTGCTGGTGCAGGCTATCCACGTTTTGCGTCACCAGCAGAAATTCTTCAAAGTACTGCTCCATTTCAACCAGTGCATAGTGTCCTGGGTGCGGGCTGACCTGGAGAATGTTTTCACGACGCTCTGCATACCAATCCCATACAATCCGCGGATGATCGCGAAATGCCTCGGGTGTGGCCAGGTCTTCCGGTCGGTATTTCTCCCACAAACCACTCTGGGCATCACGAAATGTCGGAACGCCACTCTCGGCAGACATTCCAGCCCCGGTTAGTACCAGGACATTGTTGGCATTTCTCAGTGCTGTCATCAGACCATCAGGCAATTTCATAACATCTGTCCAGCGCCACCTTCCAGGATACTGGTGCAATATGCGGGCTAAGTGTATTCTACCGGGTTCTGCGCGATTCTTTTAGCTATTCGAAGGTGAACATTCAGATGAAAGGCAAGCTCTTTATCAAGACACACGGTTGTCAAATGAACGAATACGACTCCGACAAAATGGCGGACGTATTGTTGGCATCCCATGGTCTTGAATTGACCGATTCCGAAGCGGATGCGGATGTGATCCTGGTTAATACCTGCTCGATTCGTGAAAAAGCCCAGGAAAAAGTGTTTTCTCAATTGGGTCGCTGGAAAAAACTGAAAGCCAATAACCGAAACGTTGTTATCGGTGTAGGAGGATGTGTTGCCAGCCAGGAGGGTGAAGCGATC
>CBDTVF010000066.1:0-10544 GCA_965363775.1 uncultured Gammaproteobacteria bacterium | reverse complement strand
CTCTACAATGCCATTGTAGCGCTCTCCCAGCTGAGCTATAGCCCCGCAAGGCGCGTGATCTTAAACAGTTATTGCTGAAGTGTCAAACCCATTTTTCACATTAAAGCGAACGGACTGATTCTTTGATGGGAATGACCTGTTTTCCGCTGATCCTGTCATCGGCCGGTTGCATGGTGGTGATGCTGTGTCCCTGGTGTAAAAGGTAGCTTAACCACTTGTCCAGGGCCTGGTTTTGCCTCCAGCAGCGTTGCAATAATTGCTGTGGTGGATAGCCGGGATGGGCCTTTCGCGTAAAACCCTGTTCCGGGTTGAATGACGTCACTTCAGCCAGTCGCGCATCGTTGTATATGCGGATGTGCGCGTCGGGGGCAATCTCCCTGTCTTCATTATTCTTAAACTCGTAGGTCAGACGCAGGAAGTGGGTGTAGGGGTGGCGTTCCAGTATATCCATTCTGAGCAACGGGGATCCGGACACCTGTGATTGGAATGAATCGTAATGAGCGATCTGGTCCGGTATTAATAATTGCAACTGTCGATATATTTCGGACTGCAGATTCTGCAGTCGGTTGAGTTTTGGCGGCAGAAGCAGTTCGTTTTTTTCAGTGAATGAAACCATGAAAAAAGCATATCACATGTTGTGCGATGGTTATGGTCTTGGAAAGTCCTGTCTACTTGATCCATACTCCTTCCTTTTCCGGTTTAAAGGGTCGATCATGCAGTTGTTGGTTCTTGCAGCATTGTTTTTTGTGGTTGCCGTGGCTTACTCGTCGGTTGGCTTTGGAGGCGGTTCCAGCTATAACGCCTTGCTGATTCTGACGGGTATGGACTACCGGTTGGTTCCGGCCATCACGTTGAGTTGCAACATACTGGTGGTAACAGGTGGTGTTTATCATTTATCACGGGCTGGTCATTTATCCTTCAATAAACTGATGCCCTTTATCGTACTTTCGGTGCCGATGGCCTGGCTGGGTGGTAGTCTGCCCGTTTCTGAACAGGTGTTTATTGGTTTGCTGGGTTTCAGTTTGTTGGTCGCTGCAGCGCAAATGTTGATTAAAACACACACCTCGGCCACGTTGAATGACTGCACGACTGCACGTTATTGGCTGATCGCCACACCGGTGGGAGCCCTGATCGGTCTTCTTGCCGGCATCACCGGGATTGGCGGTGGTATATTTTTAGCACCGGTAATTTACTTTCTCCACCTGGTACCGGCACGCACGGTGGCCGGGATTACCAGTGGATTTATCCTGGTCAACTCCATGGCTGGCCTGGCGGGTCAAATGATGAAAGCGGGTGATTACTCGCCGATGCAGGGCTGGATAGTTGCATGGCCATTGTTTGTGGCAGTTATTATCGGTGGCCAAATCGGCAGTCGTCTGGGTGCCTACCACCTGTCTGAAATGTGGGTTAAACGGCTGACGGCCGTACTGATGCTATATGTGGCGATAAGGTTGATATGGCGCTGGATCGGAATGACCCTGCTTTGAACAAGTCCTGCTGTATTGACAAGAGACTGTGCTAATCGGGCCCGGCAGGTTAGAATTCGTCTTCTTTTTCGCTCAGAAGCCGCAGGATTTTGGCTCGCAAAAACCACAGCAAGGACTGTAAACCCTCAATGCCTATTAAAGACACGCTGTCCCGACCACTGAAGGACCTGAGAATTTCAGTTCTTGATCGCTGCAATCTACGCTGTACTTACTGTATGCCGGAAGAGTCCCTGCACGGCAGAGGTATTTTCTTACGACCACAATATTTATTGAGTGACGGTGAAATCGAGTTTCTGGTTCGGGTCTTTGTCGGATTGGGTGTACACAAGGTGCGTTTGACGGGCGGTGAACCATTGTTGCGCCCGGGTTTTGTCGAATTGGTCGATCGTATTTCTGCGATTGAAGGATTAACGGACCTGGCATTAACCACCAATGCTGTTTTATTACCGAGACATGCGCAAGCACTCAAAAAGGCAGGATTGGGCAGAATCACCGTCAGTCTCGACAGCCTGGATGAGACGATATTTCGTAAAATGGCCGGTGAACGCGGGTCGGTAAGAGAGGTCCTCGATGGCATTGAGGCGGCCGAGCAGGCTGGTTTCAGCAAACTTAAAATCAACACCGTCGTACAGCGCGATATCAATGACCATACCGTCATGGACCTGGTGGGTCATTTTAGAAACAGTGGGCATACAGTCAGGTTGATTGAATTTATGGATGTGGGTAATGTCAATCAATGGGACCGGCAACTGGTTGTGCCCAGCGCAGACCTGCTGAAAGCCATACACGACCGTTGGGCATTACGCCCGGTTGCCAAACAACCTGTGGGCGAGACTGCGCGGCGTTATGCATTTACGGATGGTGCCGGTGAAATCGGCTTCATCAGCTCCATTACCGAGCCATTTTGCGGTGATTGCTCGCGGGCCCGGATCACGGCGGAAGGTATATTTTACAATTGCCTGTTTGCTGCACGGGGAACGGTGTTGCGCGATAGAATTCGTGATGGAATGAGTGCGGACGAGATGACAGAGGAAATTCGCGAGTTGTGGGCAAAACGTGCGGACCGCTACAGCGAATTACGTAGTGAATTGCCACGTACTCAGCCGCATGTAGAAATGTATCGGATGGGTGGATAATTGAAAACTGAAGTACGTTATTTTGCGTTGTTCCGTGAGCAGGCCGGTTGTGCATCAGAGACCGTTGAATGGTCCGGTGGCACAGCCGCTGAACTGTTTCAACTGAGGGCAGAAAAGCATGCAGGACTCAAAACTGAAGCTGCAGCCCTGGTTGCCGTCAATGACGAAATGGCGGGTTGGGAAATCCCTTTGAAAGAAGGCGATGTTGTGTTGTTTTTTCCACCGGTGGCGGGCGGATGAAGTTTTCAGTCAGCAGTATAGCGATCGATATAGCAGCGGCCAAAAACACGGTCTCTGACCAAAGCTGCGGCGCGTTGGTCGTATTTGAAGGCTGGATTCGCGATCACAACGAGGGCCAGCAGGTCGAGCGACTGGAGTACGAAGTGTATCGACCGGTGGCAGAAAAGGAAGGCGCACGTATTATCGATGAGGCGCTGGAACGATTTGGCGTTAGTAATGCTGTATGTATACACCGCGAAGGACTGCTCGAACTCGGTGAAATTGCTGTTCTGGTCTGCGTTTCCTCACCACACAGGGGTGAAGCCTTCGATGCCTGCCGGTACATTATTGACCAGACCAAGACCCGCTTGCCCATCTGGAAAAAAGAACATTACGTATCAGGTATCAGCGAATGGGTGAATTGCGAGCATTGTGCGGCAGCGGGTCATTCTCACGGTAGTCAATGATATGTCTGATGATCGTATGCAGCATTACAGTGAAATCATCATTGAGCACAGTCAGTTTCCACTTCATCATGGCAGCATAGAAAATCCAACCCATCAAGGGCAGGGTGAGAATCCATTTTGTGGGGATCGCGTTAAGCTGCAGTTTGTAGTCAATGACGCAGGTATTATTGAGAAGGCCGTGGCAGAGAGTGTCGGCTGTGCCATTTCAATTGCATCTGCTTCACTGTTGGCTTCTCATTTGCACGGACTCAGCCTGGTACAGGCAGAAGAGTTGTTTGAGCAAATCCGCACGGTGATCACAGAAGGCCTTGATGAAGCAAAAGAAGCGGAGTTGGGCGAGTTGGCTGCGCTGGCATTTGCAGGCCGTTATCCCTCCAGAGTTAAATGCGCGACATTGTCATGGCATGTGTTAAAGCACGCATTAATGCAGGATGAGTCGGTGGTAAGTACTGAGTAGGGTGGGTAGCTTGTTACCCACGGTTGCCCTCGCACGTAATGAATTACGTACCCAGCGCTTGACAATCTTTGCAGCTTGGGTCTTTTCTGATTTTGAGGGATTGCCACTGCCAGTTAGCGGCATCTAAAAGATGAAGGCCTGAAGGTGGATGTAGTCCAGCGAGACTATTCAGTGCAAAATGTGCAGCAGAGGCACCAACAATACCCGCCACTGGCGCAAAGATACCCGCTCCAGGACAGTCTTCCAGTGTGTCCGGGGCCTTGCCATAGGCACAGCGATAACAGGCGGTCTCCGGCAGGTCAGGGCGCATGAACATGATTTGTCCCTCCATGCGGATACAGGAAGCCATGACCCAGGGGATTCTGAGGCCAAGACAGCTGCGGTTGACTGCCAGCCGGGTGCCGTAATTATCACTGGCATCGATAACCAGGTCACAACTTGGGAAAAGTTGCCGCATGTCATTGTCGGTCATACGTTTGGCAACTGATTGCAGGTCGGTATCAGGATTCAGATCTCGTAATAATGCTGTCGCAACTTCTGTTTTGGGTCGTCCAAGATCGGTTTGTCGAAAGAGGATCTGCCTGGACAGATTACTCTCGGCCACCTTGTCAAAATCACATAATGTCAACCGGCCGATACCACTCGACACCAGATACTGTGCGGCGGCGCAACCGAGGCCACCCACACCGATCAAAGCTACATGTGCATTGGCAATGCGTTGCTGACCAGCGGCGCCAATACCGGCAAGTGGCAGGTGGGCCGAATAACGTAGCATATTTGAATCAGTGTTCATCCAGAATGGCTTGCGCAGTTGCGGATAAACCGTCCGGGTGTATCCAGTCGCCGCGCTTGCCTCCCGATTTGTACTGCAGCCTGATGTCGCTGATTTGTAAAGCAGCATTGATCGGTTTGGTCAGGTCCCAGATGGTCAGCAGGGCGATATTCAAGCCACACAGGGCCTCCATTTCAACGCCGGTCTTGGCGTCTATCTCCGCCACTGCATAAACATCCACTGCAGACTCTTCCTGCACTAGATGAGTGTGTATCGAGACCCGGTTCAGGGAAATCGGGTGGCACAAGGGGATCAATGATGGTGTCAGCTTGGCGGCCTGGATACCGGCAAATTCTGCCAGCGCCAGGGCATCTCCCTTGGGAAGCGATTTGTCCCTTAACAGGGTGAATGCTTTTTCACCCACTGTGATTCTTCCGCTCGCCAGTGCGAGGCGATAGGTAACGGGCTTTCCAGCCACGTCAGCCATGGAAAGACCCTTTTGTAAATAATCGGATTCAGACATTGGCTGTTAGGCTCCTGCTACGATCAGCGCATCGCTTGAATGCGATCGAGATGTACTTGTTTTTCGTCTTGGGTAAGAAAGGAGGATTTAAAACCGTTGATAGTCAATTGAAAAACCTCATCACGTGTCAGGCCGGTTGCATCGATCAGGGCATAGAAATTCTCATTCATATATCCGCCGAAATAGGCTGGATCATCTGAGTTGATACAGGCATTCAGACCGAGGGCCAGCATTTTTCTGATCGGGTGATTGGCCATGTCTTTAACGACCGCCAAACGCAGATTGGATTGCGGGCAGACGGTGAGCGATATTTTTTCATCAACCAGGCGTTGAACCAGTATGTCATCCTCAAGCGAACGGTTTCCGTGATCAATACGATCCACACCCAGCATACCCAGTGCCTCGCAAACGTATTCTGGTGGACCTTCTTCACCCGCGTGAGCAACACGTTTAAGCCCTAACTTTGCAGCTTGTGCAAATACCCCGGTAAACATGCTGGGTGGTCGACCCATTTCAGATGAGTCCAGGCCGACGCCCGTGATCCTGTCTAAATAGGGTTTTGCAGCCTCCAGTGTTTCAAATGCACTTTGTTCATCCAGGTGGCGTAAAAAACACATGATAAGCTTACTGCTGATACCCAGGTCAGATTGTGCCCTGTCCAGTGCACTACAGATACCATTCATGAATACTTCAAATTCAATACCACGTTCAGTATGGCCCTGAGGGTCAAAAAATATCTCACAATGCACAACGTTCTGTTGATGGCAGCGCAGCAGGTAAGCCCAGGTCAGGTCATGGAAATCCTGCTCGGTTTGCAACACTGACATTCCTTGATAATATAGATCAAGAAAATCTTGTAAACAATTGAAATTATAGGCATTAGATATTTCATCTATACCAGAATAGGGCAGGGTGATGGCATTCCTTTCTGCCAGTTCCCACATCATTGCCGGTTCAAGGCTGCCTTCGATATGGATGTGCAACTCAGCTTTTGGAAGCTCTGCAACCAGTTGTTTGAGATCAGACATCAGTCAGTTTTCTCCGTTGTTTTACTATCTTGCAATGTGTTCTGCCAACGCCATGCGTCGATACACATATCTTCGAGTGTCCGCCTGGCCTGCCAGCCGAGCAGGCGGTTGGCAAGACGGGTATCGGCCCAGCACCGGGCAATGTCACCGGGTCGGCGATCGGTGATGCGATAAGGTACCTTGCAATGATTATTGTTCTCGAATGCGTGAATCATTTCCAGAACAGATACGCCCTGACCGGTGCCGAGATTGACGGTTAACATCTCGTCATTCTGACTCAGATAATCCAGCGCAGCAACATGACCGTTGGCCAGGTCGACCACGTGAATATAATCCCGCACTCCACTTCCATCGACAGTATCGTAGTCATCGCCAAAAACACTTAATTCATCGCGCAGACCTGCAGCGGCCTGGGTGATAAAGGGCATCAGGTTGTTGGGGACACCTGTTGGGTTCTCACCAATCAGACCGCTCTCATGGGCGCCGACCGGATTGAAATAACGCAAACGGGCGAAGCGCCAATCAGAGTCTGCCTGGTACATATCTGCAAGTATGTTTTCAATCATCAGTTTGGTGGCACCGTACGGGTTGGTGCTGGAGCGCGGGAAATCCTCGCTGATCGGCACACTGGCCGGATCACCATAAACAGTGGCGGATGATGAAAATACCATGGTTTTTACACCGGCATGTTGCATGGCAGCCAGCAGGTCAAGTGTTCCAGCAACGTTATTCTCGTAATATTCCCATGGTTTCTCCACCGACTCGCCGACCGCTTTCAGACCGGCAAAATGTATGACGGCATAAACCGGAAACGTTTCAAACAGCTTGTTTAGCAGGGCTTTATCACGTATGTCACCTTCGACGAAGTCGGGTTTGCGACCGCAGACCTGTTTGATGCTCTGAATAACCGCAGCATTGCTGTTGCTCAGGTTATCCAGCACCAATACGTTGTATCCCGCCTCAAGCAGCGCTACACAGGTATGTGAGCCGATAAATCCCGCGCCACCCGTGACGAGTATGGTTTTTTTCATGTTTGTTGCCATATTTTATATGTTAGTGATTGGTCAGGTTCTGATAATACAGGTTCCGCTTAATTAGTGGGAGTAAGTTATAATCACCCGATCAAAACGGAAGCTTAAAACAATGAAAATACTAGTCACAGGTGGTGCCGGCTTTATAGGTTCAGCAATCATCCGTTACCTTGTCTCAGAAACCGATTGTGAGGTCATCAACCTGGATAAGTTGACTTACGCAGGAAATCTCGATTCCCTGTTACCGGTTGCCGACTCAAGCCGTTATTTCTTTGAGCAGGCTGATATTTGTGATCGTGAAGCGCTGGACTCGGTCTTTACGCGGCATCAACCAGATGCCGTCATGCACCTGGCCGCGGAAAGCCATGTTGATCGATCAATAGACGGTCCGGGTGATTTTATCCAGACAAACCTGGTTGGTACTTACACCCTGCTTGAAGCAAGCCGAACCTACTGGTCGAGCCTGGATGAGACAAACAAGGCCGGGTTCCGTTTCCTGCATGTCTCTACCGACGAGGTCTATGGTGACCTTGCGGGCGGTGATGACCTGTTCACGGAAGACACATCCTATGATCCCAGTTCGCCTTACGCTGCGACCAAGGCCGGCTCGGATCACCTGGTCAGGGCCTGGGGTCGCACCTTCAAGTTTCCGATACTGATCACCAACTGTTCCAATAACTATGGGCCATACCAATTTCCGGAAAAATTGATTCCACACATGATTTTGAACGCATTGCAGGGCAAGCCTTTACCCATTTATGGCGATGGCAGCCAGATACGTGACTGGTTGTATGTGGATGACCATGCACGCGCACTTTATCGGGTGCTTACCACCGGAAACTTGGGTGAAACTTATAATATTGGCGGTCTGAACGAGAAAAAGAACATCGACGTGGTGAAAGTTATTTGCGCCATCATGGATGACCTGGTTACGGATAAACCGGAAGGCGTCAACCGCTTTGAAGAACTGATCACGTTTGTGACTGACCGACCCGGTCACGATGAGCGTTACGCCATTGATGCGAGCAAGATCAACGCCGATCTGGATTGGAGACCTGCGGAGGATTTTGAATCAGGAATCCGAAAAACAGTCAGCTGGTATCTGGATGATCGCGAATGGTGGCAGCGGGTTGTCGATGGCAGCTATCGTCTCGAGCGGCTTGGCACAGGTAGCTGATTAGGACAAATGTCCTGCGCCAGCATCCATGATGTTGGTGCGTTATTGGTACTGGTCAAAAGGAAACTCCACTTGCTCAGTAGTTGTTCATAAACCACTGGTAAGTGTCTGAAATGCCATCTTTTAAACTGATTTTCGCCTTCCAGGCCAATTTGGACATGGCCGAGACATCAAGCAATTTCTGCCGTGTCCCGTCCGGATAATCGCTGTTGTATACAATCTCACCTTCGTAGCCAACGATGGTTTTAATGAGACCGGCGAGCTCTGAGATTGACGTGTCTTTGCCAACGCCAATGTTTAACTGCGACAACCTTGGATTGGTATGTGAAGCATGCTGATTATCTGTCAGGCATGAGACAAACAGGCAGGCATCAGCAAGATCATCAACGTGCAGGAACTCACGGCGGGGTTTGCCGCTACCCCAGACTTCAACGACGGGGGCATTGGTGAGCTTGGCTGCATGGAACCTGGCCAGCAAAGCCGGTAGAACATGGCTGGTTTTCAGGTCAAAATTATCTTCGGGTCCGTATAAATTGGTCGGCATTACGCTGCGAAAATCTGTGCCGTACTCACGGTTATAAGATTCACACAGCTTGATGCCGGCGATCTTGGCAATTGCGTAGGGCTCATTGGTTGGTTCAAGTACACCGGTCAGCAGGCGGTCTTCCGTCATGGGCTGCGGGGCATTTTTTGGGTAGATACAGGAACTGCCAAGGAATAGCAGACGCCGGACCTTTGCCTCCCATGCCGCGTTGATCACGTTAGTGGCGATCATCAGGTTGCTGTAAATAAACTGTGCAGGGTAGGTGTTATTGGCATGAATGCCGCCGACCTTTGCTGCTGCCAGAAAGATGTAATCCGGTTTTTCGGTGTGTATGAAATCGCGTACCTGTTGCTGGTTTTCAAGATCAAGTTCAGAGCGCGTTTTCAGTAGCAGACTTTCACAACCGGCTTTTTGCAAACGCCGCACTAATGCGGAACCCACCATGCCCCGGTGTCCGGCGACAAAAACCTTGCCCACCCTGAGAGATTCCAGTTCCTGCTGTTGTAGTTCAGTCATATTGCCGTCTATTCATGATGGTTGAATACTTTAAATCCTTCCTTGGCGACGATGGAATCGCGTTGGGCGATGTCCATGTCTTCTCTGATCATTTCTTCTACCAACTGGGCAAAACTTATCCTGGGTTGCCATCCGAGTATTTCTTTCGCTTTGGATGCGTCACCCAGCAGGGTCTCAACCTCGGTTGGGCGGAAGTACCTGGCATCGATCCGCACAACAATATCTCCAGCTTGCGGGCCGCTATCGTCGTGGTTTTCGATTACCCGGCCGATCTCTTCAATACCACTGCCTTCCCAGCCGATCTTGATACCGAGGTTTTCAACTGCCTGTTCGATAAAGTCCCTGACTGAATATTGTTCACCCGTTGCTATGACAAAATCATCCGGCGAGTCCTGTTGAAGAATCATCCACTGTGCTTCGACAAAATCCTGTGCATGACCCCAGTCACGTTTTGAATCGATGTTGCCAAGGTGCACAGCCTCTTGCAGACCGGATTTGATACGCGCCAGTGCACGGGTGATCTTACGTGTGACAAAGGTTTCACCGCGTATCGGTGACTCATGGTTAAACAGGATGCCGTTACAGGCATACATACCGTAGGCTTCGCGATAATTGACCGTAATCCAGTAAGCATACAGTTTAGCCACCGCGTAAGGTGAACGTGGATAAAATGGTGTCTTTTCGGTTTGCGGCGTCTCTGCCACCTGACCGTAAAGTTCAGAAGTCGAGGCCTGGTAGAAGCGGGTTTTGTCGGTCAGATTCAATAAACGAATCGCCTCGAGTAGCCGTAATGGCCCCATCGCATCAGTATTGGCGGTATATTCGGGGGATTCGAACGAAACCGCGACGTGGCTCTGCGCTGCCAGGTTGTAAATTTCATCCGGCTGGACTTCCTGAACCACCCGGATCAGGTTGGTCGAATCGGTCATGTCGCCGTAGTGAAGGATAAAATCACGGTTGGAAACGTGAGGGTCCTGGTAGAGGTGGTCTATCCTGTCCGTATTGAAAGACGAGGCGCGTCGCTTGATGCCGTGAACCTCATAATCCTTGCCAAGCAGAAACTCCGCCAGGTAGGCCCCGTCCTGACCGGTAACGCCGGTGATAAGTGCGCGTTTTTTCAATTTGATTCCCCAGGGTTTGCTGCCATTCCAGTTTAATCTGCCATTTATACGTTACACCACACTAGG
>CBDTVF010000065.1:0-10642 GCA_965363775.1 uncultured Gammaproteobacteria bacterium | reverse complement strand
CGTGCCCGCGAGATGGGTTGCAAGGTGGTCGTCACCGACCATCATCTGCCGGGTAAGGTGCTGCCCGATGCGAATGCCATCGTCAATCCCAATTGTCACGGTGACCAGTTTCAGAGCAAGGCCCTTGCCGGTGTTGGCGTGGTGTTTTACCTGATGAGTGTCGTCAGAAGTGCGTTGCGTCAAAGGAACTGGTTTACCCTGCCGCGAAAAGAGCCAAACCTGGCGCGATTGCTTGATTTGGTCGCATTGGGTACCGTGGCCGATCTTGTCCCGCTGGATGACAACAACCGTATCCTGGTCCGCCAGGGCATGGATCGTATCCGCCAGGGGCTTTGCAGTGCCGGCTTGCTGGCCCTGCTGAGGCTGGGAAAAAGAGATTTCCGGCACCTGGTGGCATCCGACCTGGCATTCGCGGTTGCACCACGTCTGAATGCGGCAGGGCGTCTGGAGGACATGAGTGTGGGTATCCGTTGCCTGTTGACCGAAGACCGGGACGAGGCAATGGCTCTGGCCACCGAGTTGGACGATTTGAACCATCAAAGACGGACACGTCAGAAGCAAATGCAGCAGCAGGCGTTTGATCAGTTAAAGCAGATACTGGCCAGCCTGGAAGGTGCTGAGCTACCCCCGGGACTGTGCCTCTATGATGAGGTCTGGCACCAGGGAATTGTTGGCCTGGTTGCATCACGAATCAAGGATGCCGTGCATCGGCCCGTGTTCGCATTTGCACCGGAGTCAGAGGGCTCTGAGGTCCTCAAAGGATCGGCCCGTTCAGTGAGTGGCTTGCATATTCGGGACGTATTGGCCCGTATTGATGTATTACATCCGAAAATGATCACTGCCTTTGGTGGTCATGCGATGGCAGCGGGCCTGACCATGGATGTGAAACAGTTTGAATTGTTCAAGCAGGCTCTCAATGAATCGATCGCATTCTTCCTGCAGGGCAGGACCTTGAATAATGAAATTCTGACCGATGGCGAGTTGTCACCGGCTGATATCAATCTACCGTTTGCCGAAACGCTTCGTGACCTGGGTCCATGGGGACAGCATTTTCCTGAACCCGTATTTGAGGGTCGTTTTATCATTGAGGACAAAAAAGTGGTGGGGGGCGCACATCTCAAGATGCGGCTCAGGCCTGTTGATGGCCGCGGCAGCATAGATGCCATAGCGTTTGGTCGGTTGCCTGAAGACCTGCCGGCAACAGATACCGTCGGCCTGGTTTATAAATTGGACGTTAACCATTTTCGTGGTAATAAAACCTGCCAGTTGATGGTGGAGCAAATTTTAGCGTAAAAGCCGCTAAATCCGTGCTACCTTGGTGTAAAATGCACCGCTTCACACACAGGCTCCAGGGATTTTAGCGTGGAAACCAATCAGATAAGTAACCAGCTCGAAGATTTACAGCAGCGCTCTGATGCGCTCAGGGGGTATCTTTGACTATGCGGGCAACAAAGACCGGTTGGAGGAAGTAAGTCGCGAGCTGGAAAATCCGGATATCTGGAGCAAACCGGCGCATGCGCAGGCACTGGGGCGTGAACGCGCGCATCTTGAGGACATCGTGGGTACACTGGACAGTGTTTCACAAATTCTGACCGAAAATGCGGAAATGCTGGAGATGGCCATCGAGGAAGAGGACGAGGAAATTCTCGAATCGGTTGTTGCCGAGCTCGATGGTGTAGAGACCAGAGTTGGCAAGCTGGAGTTTCAGCGCATGTTCCGAGGCGAAGTCGATGCCAACCCCTGTTATCTCGAAATCCAGTCAGGCTCTGGTGGCACAGAAGCTCAGGATTGGGCCGAGATGTTGTTACGTATGTACCTGCGCTGGGTTGAGCGGCGTGGTTGGAAAGGTGAATTGATTGAAGTCTCTGCTGGCGACGTAGCCGGTATCAAAAGTGCCACCATTCATGTCACAGGTGACTATGCTTACGGTTGGTGCAAAACTGAAATCGGAGTGCACCGCCTGGTGAGGAAATCACCATTTGATTCGGGAAACCGCCGCCACACTTCATTTGCGGCCGTGTTTGTGTCACCGGAAGTCGATGATGATATCGATATAGATATCAACCCGTCCGATCTGCGAATCGATGTTTACCGGGCATCCGGTGCCGGTGGTCAGCACGTGAACCGGACAGAATCTGCCGTGCGTATAACTCACTTACCCACCAATACCGTGGTGCAGTGCCAGAATGACCGTTCTCAGCACAAGAATAAAGACCACGCGATGAAGCAATTGCGCGCTAAACTGTATGAACTTGAATTATTGAAACGTAATGCAGAAAGCCAGCAGTTGGAAGACTCAAAATCAGATATAGGCTGGGGCAGCCAGATTCGTTCTTATGTGCTTGATCAGTCTCGCATCAAGGATCTGCGCACCAATGTGGAAACTGGTAATACCCAGGCCGTACTGGACGGCGATCTGGATCAATTTGTAGAGGCATCCCTGAAGCAGGGCTTAAGCGACTGAAATCAGTCAGGAAACAGGAAATAGCGCGTGAACAAACAGAAGCAAAAAAAAGGTGGTGGTGATATCGCAGTGGACGAGAATCGCCTGATAGCAGAACGGCGTGAGAAGCTACATGCCTTAAAGGCGGAAACCATTGCCTTTCCGAATGATTTTCGACCCAATACCAACGCTGCCACACTGCATCAGCGATTCGCAGATGATGATACCGAAACACTGGCCGGGGTAGACGAAACTTTCGCAATAGCCGGTCGTATGCTGGCCAAGCGTGTCATGGGTAAGATTGCCTTCGTAAAAATTCAGGATGGCACCGGTTCAATGCAATTTGTGGTGCAGCGGGACAACTTGCCGGAAGGTCTGTACCAACAGTTCAAACAGTGGGATGTCGGTGACATTATTGGTGGCAGCGGCTCGATATTCCGCACGCAAAAGGGTGAGTTATCCGTTAAGCCGACTGAATTGCGTCTGTTGACCAAGTCATTACGTCCATTGCCTGAAAAATTCCATGGTTTGACCGACATGGAGACACGTTACCGTCAACGGTACGTAGATTTGATCATGAATGAAGACTCACGAAAGGTGTTTCATACCCGGTCAAAGATCATTCGTTTTATCCGTGATTTCATGGAAGCGCCCGGACGCGAATTTCTGGAAGTTGAAACACCCATGATGCACCCGATACCGGGTGGTGCCACAGCGAGGCCATTTGTCACTCACCATAATGCGCTCGATTTGCCGATGTTTCTTCGGGTTGCACCCGAGCTATATTTAAAGCGCCTGACGGTCGGTGGTCTGGACCGTGTCTATGAAATCAACCGGAATTTCCGTAATGAAGGTGTGTCCACACGGCATAATCCTGAATTTACCATGCTGGAATTCTATTGGGCCTATGCCAATTTCAATGACCTGATGGATTTGACCGAAACCATGCTGCGTGAACTGGCAGTAGAAGTTTGCGGTGACACCACAGTGACCTACGAAGGCCGCGAGATTGACTATGGTGCACCGTTTACCCGTTTGAGTGTGGAAGATGCGGTGCGGAAAAATAACCCTGAACTGGCTGATGCCAACCTGTGGGATATGGATACACTCAAAACCGAGTGCACTAAACGTGAAATTCATTTCGAGAAAAGTTGGGGAGAAGGTAAGTTATTGATTGAGTTGTTTGAGGCGACGGCTGAATCAAAACTGGTAGACCCGACATTTATTACTTCTTATCCGACAGAGGTTTCACCTTTGTCGCGCCGCAATGACGAGAACCCCCTGATCACGGACCGCTTCGAATTATTCATTGCTGGTCGTGAGATTGCCAATGGATTTTCGGAACTCAATGATCCTGAGGACCAGGCCGCCCGTTTTCAGGAGCAGGTTTCTCAAAAAGATGCGGGTGATCTTGAAGCCATGCATTACGATGCAGACTATATCCGTGCACTGGAATACGGTATGCCGCCAACGGCAGGAGAGGGTATCGGTATCGACCGGTTAGTGATGTTATTTACCGATTCGGCTTCAATTCGTGATGTGTTATTGTTCCCCCATATGCGACCGGAGGTTTAAATATGTCAAACCAGGGCCAGGATACAGGTAGCCTGATTACAAATTTGCTGATCAACACAATAAGTGTTTTTGCAGTGAGCTACATTCTTTCCGGAATCCATGTCGATTCCTTTGTGACCGCACTCATCGTTGCGGTTGTGATGGCGGTATTGAATGTCACATTGAAGCCATTGCTTTTCGTGATAACCATTCCGATCACTGTCATAACTTTTGGTCTGTTTTTACTGGTGTTGAACGTGCTGGTTCTATATGCGGCCGCGTACCTGATCGATGGTTTTCAGATTGCCGGCTTCTGGTGGGCGCTTCTGTTTTCGTTTCTGGTGAGTTTTGTCAACTCAGTACTTTTTGGGCTCGGGAAAAAATAGATTTCAGACTTTGTAAGAACGGAAACGGGCTCCTTTTGGAGCCTGTTTTCTTTGCCATGTATCGATCTGATGAACGAATGGCAAGGTGTCAGTCTTATCTCACTCGTCAGGCCTGCTTTCCTGGTGACTATACCAGTTAGCCACGAGATCGCGTTCCTCATTGCTCATTTTTGTCAGATTTGCCAGCGGCATGCTCCGCATCACCACAACGGTCTGGTAAACACGGTCGGCGTGCTGAATCAGTTTGTTTTCGTTATCCAGCTCAATTCCCAATGGGGCACTGGTGAAGCCGCCGAAATCCGGTGTTGGTGAGTGGCATTTGATACATCGCTGCTGAACAATACCAAAGACCTCGTTGGTTGTAACCGCCGTTGTTGCGCTCACAGCTTTGACCGCTGGTCGAGAATCAGGTGCGGTTATGAAAACCAGGCTGCCCAGCAGTAGCACTGCAGGGATCAATGGCCAGGCCTGGAAGCCCGCTAAGTGACGGATATTGAAATAATGTCTGATGGCCACGGCGGCAAGTGAGAAAAGCACCAGTACCAGCCAGTTTTGATCATGGCTGTAGGTGGCAGGGTAATGACCGCTGATCATGATGAACAAGACGGGCAGGGTGAAATAGTTGTTGTGCCTTGATCGTTGCAGCGCATTGCGACCCCTGGCCGGGTCGGGTACACGATTTTCAGTGACTGCGTTAACCAGGTCTTTCTGGCCAGGGATAATGACACGGAAGACATTGGCTACCATGATCGTGCCGATGGCAGCGCCGACATGAATGTAGGCAGCCCGGCCACTCAGCCATGTGCTTAAAACCCAGGAAAGCAGCACAAACCAGGCGAAAATGATCAACGCAAGCAGCCATTCTCGCCGGGATAGACGTGAACAGCAGACGACGTCATAGAACACCCAACTGGATAACAGGGCGAGAATACCGATTCCAATTGACCCGGTGGGGGTTACGCCGGTGACCTGTGGGTTCAACATGTAGGTTTGCGCATTCCAGTAGAACACAACGATCAGTAACGCCATACCGCTGATCCAGGTGGCATAAGCCTCCCATTTGAACCAGTGCAAGGTGGGTGGCAGTTCACCGGGTGCTGTGGCGAATTTTTTCAGATGATAAAAGCCACCGCCATGTATTGCCCACAGATCACCGGCGATATCTTTAGGTTGGTTTTGACGCTGCAGGTGATTTTCCAGCCAGTTAAAGTAGAACGAAGCACCAATCCAGGCGATACCGACGATCAGGTGCGCCCAGCGAAGCAGCAGGCTTAGCCACATTTGGAGGTGTGCTTCCATGCTTAGATTTCGCTCCTTGTGTTGAATTGATACCTGTTACGTTGATTGAAATTTATGCCATTCTGTAAATTTCGTAACCTGTTATGTTGATTGGGATTTATGTTATTTCGTAGGGTGGGTAACTTGTTACCCACGTTTTCACAAAAGTTGTCCGTGTGTAACAAGTTACCCGCGTTTTTGTGGCAAAGATTGCTCGTGGGTAACAAGTTACCCACCCTACGTGAACACGTGCATGACAAATCACGCACCAGATAGACAATTGAGGATGGCTTCGGGGGTGGCTGGTGTATCGAGTGCTGGCAAGGTTTCACCACCCAATTTCCCCGCAATTGCCTGGTTGATTGCGCTGTGCACGGAAATTGCCAGCATCAACGGTGGTTCACCCACTGCCTTTGAGCGGTGGATGGTCTTTTCCCGGTTTCTGCCTTTCTGCCAGATCTGTACATTGAATATTTCGGGTATATCACCACAGGTGGGAATCTTGTAGGTGGAGGGTGCGTGGGTACGCAGATGACCCTCGGTATCCCACCAGATCTCTTCGGAGGTCAGCCAGCCGGCACCCTGTACAAATCCACCTTCGATCTGCCCTATGTCGATGGCGGGATTCACCGATTTTCCGGCGTCATAAAGAATGTCTGCGCGGATGATTCGTGACTCGCCGGTCAGGCAGTCAATTTCCACCTCGGATACCGCGGCCCCATAGGCGAAATAGAGGAAAGGCCGGCCACTGGATGTCTCCGGATCGTAGTGGATTTTCGGTGTACGGTAGAAACCGGTTGCTGACAGAGAGATGCGCCCCATCCATGCCTGCTCCGCCAACTCTGCAAAGCTCATTTCAAACTCACCGGCCTCAACGTGGTTGTTGATAAACCGGACATCAGACTTATCAACGCTGAATTCTTTACTGACAAAGCTGATCAATCTCTTTTTGATTTTGCGTGCCGCCGCCCGTGCAGCCATGCCATTCATATCGGTACCGGAAGAAGCGGCAGTTGCGGATGTGTTAGGAACCTTGCCGGTATTCGTCGCCGTGATTTTGACCTTGTCGAGATCAACCTGAAACTCATCGGCGACTATCTGAGCAATCTTGATCATCAAACCCTGGCCCATTTCTGTGCCGCCATGGTTAAGGTGAACACTGCCATCTTTGTACACATGCACCAATGCTGCAGCCTGGTTCAGGAAAGCGGTGGTAAAAGAAATACCGAATTTGGCCGGTGTAAATGCGATGCCTCTGCGTATCACCGGGCTATTCCGGTTGAAGGCATCAATTTGCCGACGTCTTTGTGTGTAATCGGAAGACTCTTTCAAATCCGCAACAAGACTGTGCAGAACATTGTCTTTTACGGTCATCTTGTACGGTGTGACATTGCGTTCCTTCAAACCGTACAGATTGATCTCACGCACCTCCAATGGATCCTTTCCCAGCCGATAAGCAATCGCATCGATGACACGCTCGATACCGACCATACCTTGTGGACCACCAAATCCGCGAAATGCCGTGTTCGATACTGTGTTGGTTTTACAGCGGTGGGATGTGACCGTTACATTGGATAAATAATAAGCATTGTCACTATGAAACATGGCGCGGTCAGCAATGGGTCCGGAGAGATCTGCTGAAATTCCGCAGCGCAGGGCATGTTCAAACTCGATACCCAGTATACGACCCTCATCATCGAAACCCACATCGTAATGAATCAGGAAGTCGTGCCGCTTGCCGGTACTGCGCATATCGTCGTCGCGGTCCAGTCTCAACTTGACCGGACGATCGGTCAGGTTTGCGAACACCGCAGTTATGATTGCCCACTGTGCTGCCTGGGTTTCTTTACCACCAAAGGCGCCACCCATGCGACGAACTTCCACGTTTACCGCATTGATCGGTTTTCCAAGACTGCGGGCGACCAGGTGCTGAACTTCCGAGGGATGCTGGGATGAGGTCAGAACCAGTATGTCCCCGTCCTCTTGTGGCAGAGACATGGAGACCTGGCCTTCGAGGTAGAAGTGTTCCTGGCCACCGGTGAATATCTTGCCCTGTAAACGGTTTGGTGACGTTGAAAGAGCGGCCCTGGAGTCACCCTGGCGCATGACCTGTGGATCAATCACAAATGACTTTCTGTCCAGTGCGGTTTCTATATCGAGTATGGGCGGCAATTTTTCGTATTCAATCTTTGCAAGTTTCACCGCTTGTCTGGCGATAGCACGGCTTTCAGCAAGCACTGCAAACAATGGTTGCCCGGCAAACTGAACCAGGTCATTGGCCAGTACAGGCTCGTCGAAATTGTGTGCCGGGCTGACTTCATTGTCGCCGGGTATGTCCCGGGCAGTCATAGTCCTGACCACACCGGGATATTGTTCGACAGCGCTGAGATCCATGCTTAAGATCCGCGC
The DNA here is from genome assembly GCA_965363775.1 of uncultured Gammaproteobacteria bacterium. Classification (GTDB taxonomy): domain Bacteria; phylum Pseudomonadota; class Gammaproteobacteria; order Xanthomonadales; family SZUA-36; genus SZUA-36. Next base: position 2,572 of record CBDTVF010000065.1, on the reverse strand, counting down.
ATGGGCGACATCGGAAGTTCCAAAATAACAATGCAGAAGATTTGAGGGTTCCGGCAAGTCATCCACATAGTGTGCCTTGCCGGATACATGTTTTCGGGCACTGTCATGGGTGATAGATGAATGCACGTTACGGATTTTAGGCATCATGCTCGCCCTCATCTGAATGCTGGCAACGCGACCCAAGCCGAACCGGGTAGCTGGTTTCAGTGTGTTCGAGAAAGAATCTCTGTAACAAGTTCTGCGAGACCTGCTGACGATAGCCGGCAGAGGCACGCATGTCGGTTAATGGGGTGAAATCATCCAGCAAAGCCTGCTTGGCCTCAGTGATCGTTTGCTGAGACCAGCTACTGCCATTTAAAACCTGTTCGCAGGCTGCGGCGCGTTTGGGTATTTCAGCCATGCCGCCAAAACAGACCCGTGCATTGGTAATCGTGCCATTGTTTAGCTGTATGGAAAATGCAGCGCAAACGGCTGAAATATCCTGTTCAATGCGTTTGGATATCTTGTAAGTGGCGAAAATCTGGTTTTCCTTTGGCCCAGGTAAAAGTATTTGCTCTACGCACTCGCCGCTTTCGAGGTCTTGCTTGCCATAACTGATGAAGTAGTCCTCAAGATCGATGCAACGTTGACCCTGTAGACTTCGCAGGTTCAGCCTGGCGCCGATAGCAATCAGGCCAGGTGGCATGTCACCGATGGGTGAGCCGTTTGCGATGTTTCCACCAATGGTGCCTGCGTTGCGCACCTGGGTTGCACCAATTCGTTCGATCAGGGATAAAAATTTGGGGTAACGACTGGTGATAGCCTGTGTCGCGTCGGTATAGGAAACTGCCGCTCCAATGGATAGATATCCATTTTCGTTCTTAATCTCTTTCAGTTTCTCAACTGCTCCAAGATATATGACTTTCTCCAGGCTACGTTGTTGCTTGGTAACCCAAAGCCCGACATCGGTTGCACCGGCGACCAGGGTGGCTTGTGGATGGGTCTGTAGGAGCCTGCACAACTCATCGACTGTATGGGGTGCATAAAATTGCCCATTAGCACTGTTGATTTCCAATGCTTCAGTGGGCTGGATAGTCTTCAACAAGTTAATGATATGTTGTTCATCTGCCGTGAAACGGTCATTGCGTTCTGTTGCCAGGGCCTGTTCGGCGGCGCGCACGATGGGTGCGTAACCGGTGCAGCGGCACAGGTTGCCCGCAAGCCCCAGGTCGATGTCTGAGCGCTTTACATCGGCTTCTGATCGATTGTGATACATGGCAAATAGTGACATCACGAAGCCGGGTGTACAAAAACCACATTGGGATCCATGCTGGTCAACCATGGCTTGCTGGACCACATGCAGTTCTGCTTCGGCCAGGTTGTTTTTTGGGGTGAGGTCCTCGACAGTTACCAGTTGTTTACCATCCAGGCTTGGAAGAAATTGAATACAGGAATTGACTGCCCGGTAACGGATACGGTTTTCATGGAGTTCGCCGACTACAACGGTGCAGGCTCCGCAATCGCCTTCCGCGCAGCCCTCTTTGGAACCCGTCAGGCCCTTTTCCTCACGTAAAAACTCCAACACGGTCTGGGTGGGGGCACAGTTGCGTATCTCTTCAACCTGGCCTGCTAGGATAAAACGGACGGTATTGTGCATTAGTCTAACTACCGCGGTACGTGCTATAGCCAAATGGCGAGAGTAGCAGGGGGACATGGTAATGCTGATTTGGGTCATTAATGCCAAATCGGATGGTCACCCGGTCAAGGAACCGGTGTTCGCCATCCTCCTGTCCCATGGAATTGAAATATTCACCAGCGTGGAATACGAGTTCATATTCTCCGACACAAAAGGCTTCTTCATCCAGTAGTGACTTGTCACAACGTCCATCGGCATTGGTGACGACGCTGGTGATGGCGTCATGCTGACCCGGGCGAAAGAGGTCGATACGTATGGCCGCACCCGGGCAGCCATTGGCGATATCCAGTACATGTGTTGTCAGACGTCCCATCGTGATGCAGGCTCTCCCAAATTTAGAAATGGACTATACGTTATACTTCAATCTGTCTGCGGGAAGTATATCAGTTGGGTATATCAGTTTGGCAGCTTCGGGTGATTTCGATTTACCAGGGTTTCCGATTCGAATGAGTAAAGCGGGTAACAATATTCAATGACCAAAATCTATTCCAGGGACCTGTGTGGTTACGGAGAAAACCCTCCCAATCCCAATTGGCCGGGGGGCGCTCGCCTGGCATTACAAATTGTGCTCAATTACGAGGAAGGCGGGGAAAATTGCGTCCTTCATGGCGATAGTGCTTCCGAGGCTTTTCTGTCCGAAATCGTTAATGCTGAAGCCCGCGAAGGCGTGCGGCATATGAGCATGGAATCGATCTATGAATACGGATCCCGTGTGGGTGTCTGGCGTCTGAAGAAACTATTTGACCGTTACGACATTCCAGTCACCGTATTCGCCGTTGGCATGGCGGTGGAACGGTATCCGGAGCCCGTTCAGGCTTTGCATGCAGCAGGTCACGAGATATGCAGCCATGGCTATCGCTGGGTCGATTATCAGTACATAGATAAGAACACCGAGCG
>CBDTVF010000064.1:0-10674 GCA_965363775.1 uncultured Gammaproteobacteria bacterium | reverse complement strand
AGAACCGGGTAGCATGACAGAACTGATGCAGTTGGCAGCAGAAACCTGGAATCATATGCTGGATCGTGATCGCCCCCTGTGGGATATCACTTTTGTAACGGGGCTCAATAACATTCCCGGTATTTCAAAAAATTCTTTTGCCCTGATTACCCGGGTCCATCACGCAGCGGTGGATGGTAAGGCCAGTACCGAGATGATGACTGCGTTACTGGACATGACCCCCAAGCCCCGGAAAGTTGACGGTATGGATAGCTGGGAACCGGAAGAATTTCCATCCACATTGGGTGTCATTAGCCGTTCCTGGTCTAAAGCTGGCCACAAGGCGGTTGATTTGGCGGGTTTTGTTGGCAAGGTCGCGGTTGATGCGGTAAAACTGCTTGGTGACAAGGAGCTTAACAAAATTGAACCACCCCCCAGGTTACTGAGCGCGCCTACGAGTTTTTTCAACCAGCCAATTAACTCGGCAAGAACATTCTGGGGAAAGAACTTTGAGTTTGAGCGTATCAGGGCCATCCGTAAAGCCATACCCGGTGTTACTGTAAATGATGTCGTTCTTGCCGTCTGCGCCGGTGGGCTGCGTAAATACCTGTCAGAAAGGGGTGAATTGCCAAGCAAGCCACTGGTGGCGATGGCACCGATATCTGTTCGTGGCGAGGAAGAAGGTGTCGGCAACCAGGTTTCAGCCATGCTGGTCAGTCTCGCAACTGATATTGATGATGCACTCGTCAGGCTGGCTCACATCAGGGCGAGTACACAAAGGTCAAAAGTGCATGCCAGTGCCTTGCCGGCCAATAAGATCACCGAATTTCTGCCGTCAGAAACACTTGCTGCGGCGGCACGTGTTTATACGCGGACACGTCTCGGTGGTCACCACCGGCCGTTTTTCAACGTGACGATAACCAATGTTCCCGGTCCGCCAGTGCCGCTTTACGCTGCCGGGGCGCGCGTTCACAGCGCCTTCGGGATGGCCCCAATCCTCGACGGCCTGGGTTTGATCCTGGTGGTTGTCAGTTATTGTGGGAGAATATCGATCGGTATCAGTTCCTGTGAACAAATCGTACCCGACCCCGACAATATGGCAGAATGTTTTGCCAGTTCTTTGGATGAACTGGAATTGGCAATCAGCCAGGCAGACACGGCCAAACTGGTTTTTGATGCTCCGGTGAAGAAAGAAAAGCCGGATAACCCAAAGGCCGCACTGAAGGCGTTTCACGATGCCAACAAGGCACTGGATGAAGCGATTGAATCACTTGAGGACATATAGCTAGTGAAAAAGGCCAGGAAAACAGATCTCATTGACCATTCACATCGGCCTTCCAAGTTGTTGTTGATGCTGGAGGGCAGGGCAGTATATGACGCGGCCGCCATGATACCGATGTTGGGTCTGAAGAAGTTGTTACCCCAGGGTGACAACCACCCGGTATTGGTTTTCCCGGGTTTTCTTGCCAGTTCACGCTCCACCCAGCCTCTGCGTCAATACCTGGCGGACCTGGGTTACCGCTCCCATCGTTGGAAACTGGGCTATAACATGGGTTATAGCTATAAATTGCACTATGGCATGCGTGACCGGGTGACCGAGTTGGTTGAGCGCTACGGCGAGAAGATCAGCCTGGTTGGCTGGAGTCTCGGTGGTGTCTATGCGCGTGAGCTTGCACGTGAGATGCCCGATATTGTCCGTCAGGTCGTTTCCATGGGCAGCCCCTTCCGCGGGCACCCAAGCTCCAGCAATGTACATAAGATTTTCAACATGTTTACCGAAGTGCCCTACGATGAAATGCCAAATTCGTTTCTGCAGAACATGGCGCACGCGCCACCCGTGCCGACCACCGCGCTTTATACCCGTGGTGATGGAGTTGTTGCCTGGCAGTCAACGGTGGAGCTTTCAGATCGCTACGATGTAGAAAATATCCATGTCGGCGGCGCGCACTTGGGGCTGGGGTTTAATCCCAGGGTTTTGATCGCACTGGCCGATCGTCTGGCGCAACCGGAAGGAGCCTGGAAACGGTTCAAACCGTCCTTCTGTATGAAGCCGTTATTCCGTAGCTGGTACCCGGACTGGTTGGTACATGGCACGGAAAATCCCCTGGAAGTCAGAGGCTAGGAGCCTGTCCGAGAAGGTTATATTGGCAGGACGTATGCGATTAATTAGCCAGGTATCAGCACTGAGATGAAAGAGACCAGACAGCCACTAGACCGTGCCGGCCTGCTGAAACTGGCCAGTGTGGCTTCGGTCATCACTGCAGGTTTCCTGATTGTTGCCAAACTGATTGCCTGGTATGTAACCGGGTCCGTTGGGTTGCTGGCCTCGTTGGTTGATTCGGTCATGGACAGTATCGCATCGTTGATCAACCTGTTTGCTATCCGTTATTCCTTACAGCCTGCCGATGAGCAACATCGTTTTGGGCATGGCAAGGCTGAACCAATGGCCGGTCTTGCCCAGGCTGCCTTTATTGCAGGTTCTGCGATTTTCCTGGTCTTTCATGCTGTTGATCGCCTGCGTCATGGTCACGCGATTGAGCAGGTTGGTATTGGTGTCGGTGTAATGGTTCTTGCCATTGTCCTGACACTCGTGTTGCTGGCCATTCAGCGTTACGTGATTCAGAAAACCGATTCAACCGCCATCCGTGCAGATTCGCTGCATTATCTGACCGACCTTTTGACGAATATGTGTATTTTGGTGGCACTGTATCTGTCCACGCTGGGTTGGGAATGGGCCGATCCCGTATTTGCCATTGGGGTCGCCATTTACATTTTTTACAGTGCTTTTCAGATCGGTCATGAAGCGTTTCAACAGCTCATGGATCGGGAACTACCCGATGAAATACTCGATCAGATACAGGCAATCGCCATGAGTCACCCCGAAGTCACAGGCACCCACGAAACCCGCACACGCCAGTCGGGACAGACACGATTTGTGCAATTACACCTGGAGCTGAACGAAAACATGTCTTTGAAAAGGGCGCACGAAATAGCTGATCAGGTGGAAGCGGAGATCATGGCAGTCTTACCCGGTGCAGAGGTGATGATCCATCAAGATCCAATCGATGATTCCGTTCCCGTGGGTGATTAATTACATAACCGACGTAGGGTGGGTAACTTGTTACCCACGATTTACCGTCCAATTGTACCTGCTCCCGTGCGTAATAAATTACGCACCCTACGGGGCGTGTAACTCGTTACCCACGTGGTAATAAGAACGGCTCGGATATTTAAAAAACGTGGGTAACAAGTTACCCACCCTACATGTGTTCCTCCAAAAACCTTTTAATCTCAATCCAGGCTTCCCTGGCCTGCGGCAAATGCGGATCAAATATTTGCCACATATGCACCATGTCTGCCCAGGTTTGTAATTTTGCAGGTGAATCTGAGGCGCAGGCCTTGTAGACGTAACGGCGGGCATCATCCAGTAACATCTCGGCCTCGCTAGCCTGGACCAGGGTTGGCGGCAGACCTGAAAGATCACCGAGCAGGGGTGAGGCGGTGGGGCTTGAAGGCCTTACCTTGTATGTCCAGACCACCCACCAACTCCTGATAAATGGTGGTATTGCGTTGAGAGTCTGCATAAAGGGTTTAAGCATAACGTCGGTGGTTACGTTGTCCCGTAGACTGGCACCGGAGAAAGTGATATCGGTTAAGGGCGACAAAGCAACCACAGCTTCGGGCACCCGCAGCTTGTGATCCCGTATCCAGGCGATCAACGACAATGACAGGTTGCCACCGGCAGAATCACCGCCGATGAATAACTGCCGGAGTTTTGAGGGACCATCCGGTCCATTCTCAAGAATCCACTGGTACGCAGTGCGGCAGTCTTCAACACAGTCTTTGTGCCGGTGCTCGGGTATCAGACGGTAATCGATCGCCAGTACGGCGCTGCGGCTGATTTCAGAAAACTTGCTGGTCATGGTGCGGTGGCTTTTCGGACTACCCATGGCAAATCCACCACCATGAATATAGAGCACTCGCCTGGATTTGTCGGCTCCCGGCGCCAACACCCATTCGGCAGGTACACCACCGGCATCGACGGGGATAAAATCACAATCGTATTCATTGCCATCGCTAATGGAGTCGAAGATCCGGCGTGCCGCCTGGTGACTGTCTTTCTTAATACTAATCAGAATCCGCAGAATCAGTTCCCTGACTTTTTTCACCACTTCCTGGGATTCAGGTCCCGGGCCTTCGGGCCGTGTAAAGTGCTGTACGGCACTGGGGTCATCAGGGAGTGGATAGTCAGGGACGCGTCGGCCACGTAAATAAAACCGCTCGAAAGCCCATATTAAGAGGACGAGCAAAACAAGCCAATTCAAGAGATACATTGCTTACTCCCGGAAACAAAGTAAAATCAGTATTTAGACACCCTATTTTAAAGCTAAAATAGTTCACGGAATATAGCGGGTTTAATCGGCATCAGGAGTTCAAAAAAATGACTGAAGAACTTATTAGAGAGCCGATGTCCAAGGTCGACACGGCCTGGCTGCGTATGGAGCAGCCTACCAACCTGATGATGATCAACGGGGTCATCATGATGGATGAGAACCTGGCATACGAGAGCCTGCTCAAAACCATTGAACAGCGTTTTCTCACTTTCAGACGCTTCCGTCAAAAGGCCGTAGATACTACGAGAGGGGCTTACTGGGTTATAGACGAGGATTTTGACATTCGTTGTCATGTTCGACGCACGGCCTTGCCGGGTGCAGCGGATCAGGAAGAGCTTGAGTTGCTGGTATCACAACTGGCCAGCACACCCCTGGATACAACGAAACCATTGTGGCAGCTTTACGTGGTTGAAAACTACGTGGATGGGCCGGTCATTCTCATACGTATTCACCACTGTATTGCCGATGGTATTGCACTGGTGCAGGTATTTTTGTCGTTAACAGACCCGACACCCGAGGGTCGGCCATCCGCAAGAAAACCGGATGTATGGAAAAAACGCAGGGCGGAAGAGTCGAGGGTATTTCAGCGTCTGCTTGATCCGGCCCGTGAAGGTCTGGGTTTCGCGGCACACCTTGGTTCGCGACTGATTCAGGAAGGCAGCAAGATGCTGGAGAACCCGGCGATTGCAAGTAACTATGCCGCGGAGGCAGGTGAAATTGTCCGTGAACTGGCGCATTCGCTGACCCTCGAGAATGATCCTGTTACCCGTTTCAAGGGGCGACTGGGCACCCGTAAGCAGGTAGCCTGGGCAGAACCGCTTGATCTGAATGAAGTCAAGGCTGTCAGCAAGGCGTTTGGGTGTACCGTCAATGATGCGCTGATTGCAGCGGTGACCGGTGCACTCAGGGAATACATGATATCTGTCGGTGATGATCCCGAGGAACTGCAGGATATACGTGTGACCGTACCGGTTAACCTGCGTCCATTAGAACATGCTGAGGAACTTGGTAACCACTTTGGCCTGGTATTCCTGTCGTTACCACTGGGTAAGGACAATCCGCTGGAACGCCTGTATGCCGTCAATGACCGTATGAACGAGCTGAAGTCTTCCAAGCAGGCTGCTGTGACACTGGGTTTTCTGGCAGCACTTGGTATGGGTCCATCGGCTGTACAGAAGCCGGTACTGGACATGCTCAGTCACAAAGCAACTGCAGTACTGACCAATGTCCCGGGACCACAGCAACCTTTGTACCTGGCTGGGTCAGAAATGAAGGAAATGATGTTCTGGGTGCCTCAAAACGGCAATATTGGTATGGGTATCAGCATACTGAGCTACAACGGCAAGGTCTTTTTTGGTCTGATCAGCGACCATCGTCTGTTGGCGGAACCATCAGCTGTTATTACACGCTTTAAAAAAGAGTTCGAGAAACTTCTCTACCTGGGCATGATGTTGCCACTGGAAGGCCGGCCCAGTGTACAAGATGCCAAAAACCTGCTGGATAATTCACCAATCGAGTGAACCGTAGGGTGGGTAACTTGTTACCCACGGGTTGTCCACGGCTCACTCCAACTCTGCGAGGGCTGATTCTATGTCCAGTTTTTCCATCGCATCCATGGGTTCCATTTCGCTTGCCTTGACATACAAATCCGAAACTTCATCGATCCGGTCATCTTCAAACAGCAGATAAAGCCCATTGCCGTATTCAATGTGTGCAATTGGTGATCCTGGTGTTAACTCCAGTCCGCGATCAAAGTGTGCAAGCGCCTTACCAGCACTTGCCCCGTAGGTCATTTTGCCGAGCATTTTGCCAACCTTGTTAACGATCTCAGCGTGGTACATACCCATTGCGGTACTGGCCTCGGCATGGTCAGGTTCCAGGTCAAGGGCATTTTGTAGGCTCGTTTGGGTCTTGCCACCGATACCCTGGCTCAGGGCCTTCACGATGGAAATGCTCTGGCTGTAACGTCCCAGGTTGAAAGCACGGAAATAATGACTGTTTGGATCGTCAGGTAAAACCTCGATGGCGGCTTCGGCGCGCTCTACTGCTGACAGGAACAAAGCCTGTTGTTTTGCCTCATCGGGCTCGAGATAGGTTGCATAAATCCCTGTGGCCTTGTTAGCCACGGCATGTGCCAGGTAACCACACTGGTCGGCCAACTCGGTGGCCTGCTGAAAATCACCGGAATGAAAACAACGCCAGGCATCCTGGATGATGGTGGCCAGTGCTGAAACGTCACCGTCAAATGACTCCGGCGCCGCATCCGGTGCCTGCTCAAGAGTTTGCTGTACCCAGTCTGCATCCGGGAACGTAACACAATCCCCCCGGTGCAGATCAGACCATGAATCAAGTAAGTCGCTGCCTGCATATTCAAAAGCAGAGTTGGCATCGGGGAAACTGTTCCATTTGGACATAATTAAATCGCTCTGTGGCTTCTAGTGTGTTTACTCTAAATATTGAGCCTACCATAGCGCCATCAATTATCAATCCATACTGAATCAAAGGAGATCAAGATGGTTAGCAAGACACTGAAAAAGAAAGTACAGGCAAAGCCTGCAAAGAATACTCTCGCATCACCCGTTATTGATTCTGCAAAGGAATTGCTGTTTGCAGGTCTTGGCGTCTTTTCTGTGGCACAGCAGGAAAGTGAAAAACTAATTGAGGAAAGCGGCAAGTTTTTTGACAAGCTGGTGGCTGAAGGCGCCAAGTTTGAGAAAAAATCTATCGATGTCGCTGAAACCGCAGTCGATGACATCAAGTCTGAAATTGAAGAGAAATTCGAAGATGTGCGTCATCAGGCCAATGAAAACTGGGATAGTCTCGGTCACGTATTTGATGAGCGCGTTTCCGGTACGCTCGAGCGTCTTGGTATTCCAAGCACGAAAGATCTGAACAAGCTCTCAGGCCGTGTGCAGAGCATGGGCCGCAAAGCCACGAATAGCTGGAAAGAATTTGAAGGCCTGTTTGAAAAACGTGTATCCGATGCACTGAAAAAACTGCATGTTCCGTCTGCCAAGGATTTGAGCGAACTGACGGAGAGTGTGCAAAAGATATCCTCAGATGCGATGGACAGCCTGGCAAAATTGGAAAGTTCGTTTGAAAAACGTGTCGCAGCTGTTTTTGGCAAATTTGAAGCCACTACCAATGATGAACTTGGCAAGCTGCACTCAGGGGTACAGGACGTATCCAACCAGGTCAGCGAGAACTGGGGCAAGCTGGAAAGTGTGGTTGAAGCACGCGTAACGAAAGTTGTGGGTAGTCTCAATATTCCGAGCACCGGTGACATCAGTCAACTGGCTGCCGAGTTGAAAAAGCTCTCTACGCAAGTGGCTGCCCTTGAGAAACAGTTGAAGGCGAATGCCAAACCGAAACCTGCACCGAGAAAAGCCGCGGCTAAAAAGACCGTAGCAACCAAGGCCAAGACGACCATGACGGTAGCTGAAAAGAAGAAAGCTGCCAATGCCATCGCCAAGATGAAACCAGCCAGCAAGCCCGAGACGGCAAGCTAGTACCAGGTTTCTAGGGTGTTTGCTCTAATTAATGGATCTAACATACGCACATCACATATTAATACTTACAAGTAAGGAGTTTGAAATGGTTAAGAAGACACTGAAAAAGAAAGTCATGAAGAAGAAAGTCCAGGCGAAACCTGCAGCAAGCAATATGGCAGCACCTGTTGTTGATTCAGCACGTGAAATCTGGCTCGCAGGCCTCGGTGCATTTTCTTTTGCACAGGAAGAAAGCGGCAAGATCATCGAACAGGGAAACAAACTGTTTGAAAAACTGGTTGCTGAAGGTGCCAAACTGGAGAAGAAGACCCGCGACGTTGCTGAAAGCGCTGTAGGCGATATCACAGCCGAAGTCGAATCAAAGGTTGGTGCAGTTCGTAAGCAGGCCGTTGATAACTGGGACAAACTGGAAAATATCTTTGAAGATCGTGTAGCGCGTGTTCTGGGTCAGTTGGGTGTTCCAACTGCTGACGACGTAAACAAACTGTCAGCACGCGTACAGACCCTGTCAAACAAGGTCACCGCGATGTCCAAGCCCGCTAAACCGGCTAAAGCTGTTGCCAAAAAGCCAGCAGCCAGAAAGCCAGCTGTTAAAAAAGCGACTACTAAAAAGCCAGTCGCCAAAGCAGCTAAATAGCTAGCCCCTCTCCCCTAGTGGGAAATTTAGGCCGGCATTCTTGCCGGCCTTTTTTTTATGTTCAGGATGAACGGTACGCCGCGGGCGCAGGGATGCGCAAGAGCGGCGTGTCTCCATTAGCACGTCATTTCAAATAGCGGCGCGATTGTTTCAAATTTGCACAGCCTATCGATGAACGGTACGCCGCGGGCGCAGGACACGCACGCCTGCAGGGTTGGGTACATATATAAATTTACAGCTAGTCCCGTAGGGTGGGTAACTTGTTACCCACGATTTACTTACTCGGCAGGCTCAGATCCCGTGGGTAACAAGTTACCCACCCTACATCGGCAACTGGTACCCACCCCCATCATCAAAGCCTCTAAAAATCCATCAAAAAACGCACACTCAAATCCGGGGGTTTGCTAATATACCCTTATTGCTGCTTTGCTTTTTCCCAACAAATTCCAAGAGACATAAAAGCCATGATTGAAACCAGACTGACCAGGATGCTGGGCATTCAGCACCCGATTATTTCCAGTGGAATGATGCGTGTATCCACAGCGGAATTCGTAGCATCAGTTGCCAATTCAGGTGCCCTGGGTTTTCTGACCGCCTTGACACTACCCACGCCTGAAGAGCTCACAAAGGAAATTGAACGTACGCGGGACATGACGGATAAACCATTCGGTGTAAACCTGACAATCCTGCCAAGCCTGAAACCGGTCCCGTATCCGGAATACGCAGCTGCCATTATTGATTCCGGTATCAAGCTGGTGGAAACTGCCGGTCGCAGCCCTGAGCCATTCATGCCCCACTTCGAAAAGGCGGGTGTGCAGGTGATTCACAAGTGCACATCCGTTAAGCATGCTTTGAAAGCTCAGGCTGTCGGCTGTGTAGCCGTCGAAATTGATGGTTTCGAAGCTGCAGGGCATCCAGGCGAGGACGATATTCCCTCATTGGTATTGTTACCCAGGGCCGTGGATGCTTTGGATATTCCCGTGATCGCCTGCGGCGGGTTTTCCGACGCCCGTGGCCTGGTGGCTGCGCTGGCGATGGGTGCTGACGGAGTTAGTATGGGAACCCGTTTCATGGCGACCGTTGAAGCACCTGTACACGATAACCTGAAGCAGGAATTGGTGACAGGCAGCGAGCTCGATACGCAGCTTATTTTACGCAAGTTCAGAAACACTGCGCGCATCCACAAGAACTCGGTTGCGCGCAAAATCGCGGAGATTGAAAGTCGGGAAGGAACCGAATTTGCCGACATCGCGGAACTCGTCTCAGGTGAACGGGGCTTTCATGTCCTCGCAAGCGGTGAAATGGAGTATGGAATTTGGTGGTCCGGAATTTCACAGGGATTGATCAAGGATATTCCGACCGTTGATCAACTCGTTTCCCGTATGGTCAAAGAGGCTGAATCAATCATTAAAGAACGTTTGACCGGGTTGTTGAAGTGACCCGGTTGAATAAGAACCACGGAATTGGGCGGTTCAGATGAGTTGAAATATGCGGACTAATCCGTCGCCCGTTTTGCATACTGGTCAAACCAGCCGACTATTCTCGAGAAATAGTCCTTGTTGAATTTTGGGTCCCAGCCGCCATGGTGGCTGTTTGGGTACACCACCAGTCGCGTCGGAACACCCTTGTGTTTCAGTGACTGGTAAAACAATTCCGCATTCAATACGGGCACGTTCCAGTCTTCTTTTCCACCCAGGAAAATGGTTGGCGTTGTAACCTCTCCGACCCGCAGAAGCGGTGAAAGCAGCTCGTACTTCGAAGTATTTTCCCAGGGGCCACCAAGCTCCCAGTTGTACCACTTCTGGTAAATATCATGACCATAATTCGCTATGATCAGGCTGTGACCGGCACCGGATGCCGCGGCCTTGAACCGATTGCTGCGTGTGATGACAACATTCGTCATGTATCCGCCGTAAGAGTAACCAAATACCGCCAGCCTGTTTGGATCTGCATAACCCAGTTCGATGACATGATCGACAGCGCCAATAACATCGTCATAGTCAGTGATACCCCAGCTTTGGAATATCGCATTGATAAATGCCTGGCCAAAACCGGTGGAACCGCGTGGATTGGGTTCGACGACAACATAACCATTGGCAGCAAAAAACTGGGTGCCAAAGTCGTATCCGTAGGTGAATTGACCGAGCGGACCTCC
>CBDTVF010000063.1:0-10804 GCA_965363775.1 uncultured Gammaproteobacteria bacterium | reverse complement strand
GATCAGGGCTATCCATGACGCCATCGGTGAGCGCCCGCTGGGCTGGTATACTGGCCGTAATAGTCCGAATACCCGTGCGCTGGTCGTTGAAGAGGGTGGTTTTATCTACGATGCGGATGACTACAGTGACGAACTGCCTTTTTGGAACTACCAGCACGACAAGCCACACCTGGTGATTCCGTATACGCTGGATGCCAATGATATGCGTTTTGCCACCAGCCAGGGGTTCAACAGCGGTTCACAATTTTTGCAGTATCTGAAAGACAGCTTCGATGTGTTGTACGCGGAAGGTGCCCATACACCACGTATGATGTCAGTGGGTTTGCACTGCCGCTTGTCTGGAAGACCGGGGCGATTTGCCGCGTTGGAGGAGTTTCTTCGTTACGCGCGCTCATTTGATGATGTCTGGTTTTGCCGCCGCTTGGACATTGCCAATCACTGGCGGAAACATCACCCACCATTAAAGGCTGATACAGATGAATAAAACAACATTCCTGACGAAGTTTGGCGCTGTTTATGAGCACTCACCCTGGGTTGCAGAGGCGGTTTTTGACGCGGATGCTGATTCATTACCCGACGAAGCTGAATCCCTGAGTGATCACTTCAAGTCTGTTTTTTTAGAGGCGGCACCGGAGCTTCAACTCGCTACACTTCAGGCACACCCTCAACTGGTCTGTGCACTGGCTGAACCGGTGGATCTGACAGCAGACTCAGTCTCTGAGCAAATCGGTGCGGGGCTTGACCAGTGTTCGGATGCTGAGCTGGCTGAATTCGCCCGTTTGAACGCTGCATACGTGGAAAAATTTGGCTTTCCATTCATCATTGCAGTCAGGGGGCGCGATCGATACAAGATTCTGAACCTGTTTCGTATGCGCCTGAAAAATGATGCGGTGCTGGAGTATCAAACCGCATTACTGCAGGTATGTCAGATCGCGCGATTCAGAATCCGGGATATTTTGAATGCTTGAGCAGGAGCAGGGTCAGCCTTCATTCGTTGGGAAGTACGTCAACCTTGCCTCGCCGCAGCGGGGTGCTGCAATCTTTAGTGTGAGCGATGATTTCTTCGCACCGGCCAAGCGTATGTTATCTGACCAGGAACCGGTATTTATCCCGGATCGCTATGATGAACATGGCAAGTGGATGGATGGCTGGGAAAGTCGCCGCAAACGCGTGGCAGGGCATGATTTTTGTACATTCCGAATCTGCCCGGGGGTGATACGCGGTGTTGAGATTGATACTCGCTTTTTCACTGGGAACTATCCACCTGCGGTGATGCTGGAGGTTTGTGATGCTGAAATTGAACCGGATGAAAACACCGTTTGGACCGAGATTATCCCCAGAACAGATATTGAAGGTGACAAGCTCAGGTATTTTGCCATCAGCAACGAAAATTCCTGGTCATTTGTTCGTTTGAATATCTACCCTGATGGCGGCATCGCAAGAATCAGGATCTACGGCGAGCCAATGTGGGATGAGAACCTGGCCGGGCGTGAACAATGGATTGATCTTGCGTCCTCCACGGCAGGCGGGGTTGCACTGGAATGTAACAATATGCACTTTGGGGATATGAGTAATCTGCTGTCTGACCGGCCTGTTGCAAATATGGGTGATGGCTGGGAAACACGCCGAAGACGTCATCCGGGGAATGACTGGGTCATCCTCAAGTTGGGTCAAAAAGGTAAGATATCGCGGGTCGAGGTTGATACGGCCTTCTTTCGCGGTAACTATCCGGCCCGCTGCTCGTTGAAAGGGGGTTGCCCTGAAACTGATATCGACCTAGTCGAGGTATCAGCAAGTTGGGCCGAATTATTACCGCCGGTTGCGCTTGGACCCGATCAGCTGCATATTTTCGAAAATCAGGTCAGAGATGTTCGTGATGTTACGCACGTGCGTCTGGATATCTATCCTGATGGTGGTGTTGCAAGACTTCGATTGCTGGGTCTGCCGGCACCTCAGGGTGAGACTATCTAAAATGCCGACTACCTGGATCATCCGCGCAGAACCCCTGACCAGGGAAGCTTTTTTACCTTATGGAGATGTACTGGAAACTGATGGTATCAATCCGGAGTTGATCAACTTTGGAAATACTCAAAAATATGGCGGGTTGACAGAAATCAGTATCGCCGATAACCGCCCGGGTCAGCTTAGTATTTACCGCAGTCGTGCAATCGAATTACCTTTCAGAATCCAGGTCATGGAGTCTCATCCACTGGGCAGCCAGGCTTTTTATCCATTGCATCAACGACCATTCCCAGTGGTCGTGGCAGCATCGGAGAGTAATCCGGGACCTGCAGACATTAGCGTGTTTCTTACCAATGGCCACCAGGGTGTGAGTCTACATCCCGGTGTCTGGCACCATTACCAGTTAACACTGGAGCAGGATTCAGAATATATTGTCGTTGACAGGGCAGGGTCCGGTGATAATTACCGGGAACACCGGCTTCAGGAGGAGGTATTACTGGGCTTATGAAACCGTTGGTCTCCGTTGTTATGCCTGTCTACAACGGAGGTAAGTTTCTTCAACAGGCAGTTAGCAGCATTTTGTCCCAGACAATGCCGAGACTGGAGCTGATTCTGATCGATGACCACAGCACCGATTCAGCGATTACTGCACTGGACAAAAGTGACCCGCGTTTAAAAATATTCGGTAGCAGGGGACGTGGCGTTGTCAACGCCTTTAATACCGGTTTTTCGCATTGTCGGGGTGCGTTTATCGCGCGTATGGATGCAGATGATATTTCGCTCGAAAAACGACTGGAGTGCCAAATTGATTATCTTGAGCATCATCCTGATGTTGATATTGCCGGTAGTTGTGTGGAAATCTTTGCAGATAACGGGATCAAGGGTGGTCTTCAACGTTATCAAAACTGGTTAAATTCGGTTCGTGAACCGGAGCAGGTGCGAAAGCAGATATTCATCGAAAGCCCGTTACCAAACCCCAGTCTTATGTTGCGTCGCGCCGCGTTGGATCGGTTGACCGGGTATCGGAATAACGCATGGCCCGAGGACTATGATCTGTTACTACGGGCCGATGCTGCGAATATGCAGATGGGCAAACCTGCACCGGTACTGTTGCGCTGGCGTGAGCATGAATCCCGTCTGACCCATACCGACACACTTTACCAGCGGGAAAAATTCATGCAGGCCAAGACGTATTTCCTGGTACGCCACCGCTTGAAGGGTCGCTCCGTGGTTATCTGGGGCGCAGGTCCAACGGGGCGTGATATGCACGACCTGATCATTGCGGAAGGTGGCATAGTGGATGGTTTTATCGAGGTACATCCACGCCGTATAGGTGGTCAGAAACGTGGCTTGCCGGTGTGGTCCGTGGATAAAATAAAGAGTATCGGTGATGCGATGCTGCTGGTCGCAGTCGGTGCTGCAGGGGCACGTGAAGAGATCGCAGAATTTGTCAACGCGCAGGGCAAAATCGAAGGGCGGGATTACTTGTTCGCTGCCTGATAATATTGCACCTATGAAAAACCTTGAGAGTCTTCAATGCTTGCTGATACAGACACAATTATTCTGGGCAGATGCACATGCCAATCGGCAACAGTTAGAAACCATTGCCAGGGTCCATGCTTCAGATTGTGATCTGATTGTATTTCCCGAAACCTTTACCAGTGGTTTCCTGGGTGATCGTGATGCTGAACCGGAAACCATGGAAGGAGCGAGCGTGGCCTGGATGAAAGCCCTGGCCTCTGAACTCGATTGTGTCATCTGTGGCAGCGTGGCTATTTCAACAGGGAAGGACAAGGTGAATCGGTTTTTGTGGGTGCAAGCCGATGGTGTCATCGAATTCTATGACAAGCGGCATCTTTTTTCTTTCGGCGGGGAAGACAAGCGTTATGTTGCCGGCAATGAACGAAAAGTGTTCCACTATCGGGGTTGGCGTATCTGCCCGCAGATTTGCTATGACCTGCGCTTTCCTGCCTGGTGTCGCAATCGGGATGATTATGATGTCCTTTTATTTGTGGCCAACTGGCCTGAGCCACGCACGTCCGCGTGGACGGCCTTGCTCAAGGCTCGTGCGATTGAAAATCAGTGTTACGTAATCGGTGTTAATCGCAGTGGTGAAGACCCGCGGGGGTTTAAGTATATCGGTGGGAGTGCTGTTTATGATCCCCTGGGTGAAAGCTTACTGGACTTGGGAACAGAGGAAAGTAGCGGTAGTGTCACCATCGAATTGAGTGAAGTTGACGAAATCCGACGTCGATTGCCTTTCCAGCAAGACGCCGATAGATTTGTGTTGTAGGGTGGGTAACTTGTTACCCACGGGTACCATACAGACACCCCGTGCGTAACAAGTTACGCACCCTACACGCTTGTATCTCGTGCGTAACAAGTTACGCACCCTACGCAGCCCAAGTTACATTCCCAACGAATTCATCGGTCTGACAACCATCTCCACAGGCCACCGCGTGGCAGGTGTTTGCCGCTGATATTGCCCATGAGGGAATGACTGTCCATGATGGTCCAGAGCATTTGTCTGCGGGCATGATCGCGACCTGCAAATAACAGGCGATCATGAATTTGTAATTCGGTCTCAGGTTCTGGTAAAAATATCCTCTGTGCACCGCGTTCCAGAGACAGGCAAACGCAGGGTAACAACTCGTTCTCTTCACTGCGGCTGTTGCGGATAATGTGTTCCAGTTTAACCGTTTTTGTTTGTGCCCTGACAAAACGCAAATTCCTGGCTATTTCTCCTTTCAACTCGAAAACCCATATGCTGGGTGCCCGGTTCTTCAGGACATCCTCCAGTCTGGCCGCGGTCTGTTCGGCAAAACTGTCATCGCTCCTGATCAGGTGTTGCATAAATGATTGCAACAAAGGCGTAGTGACAAAGGACAAAATGTGCCTGGCAACAATACGGCTGCGACGGGCGACCAGGTCTGAGCCCGAGCTGTCAAAAAGGTCGGTGTATTGCCGCTCTTCCTGCCTGGCGACAAAGAACAGACGAGGGTTGAGGTGGCGTGCCGTCATGACAATGGAAAGGTTATCAATATCATCACCGGTGCCAGCAATAATGCCCCTTGCATCGGCGATTCCGGCTTCCTCCAGGGTATGTGCCTCGGTACCTCTGCCAAGTACAGCATTTTCATAAGCAGGCAGTCTGTCAGGGTGCACATCAACCACGGTCACCGGTAAGCCGCATTTTTCCAGTTGCTCGGCCATGCGTGCGCCGAATCGCCCGACGCCACATACAACCCATGGTCCTGTCGGTGGTTCGACCGGCTTGCGTAGTTCAGTTCCCGGGACACTGATGAGCCAGTCCTGTACGAGGTATTTGACCGGTGAGTTCAAGGCCAAGGTCAACCGGTTCGCAAAGATCTGATAGGGGTTAATAATGGAGTCTGTACCAAATGAAGCCATATTGTCACAGACCCGTTGATTTTCACTGCGTGCAAGTACGCTCAGTTCGGGACGTAACAATTTGACGGTTATGGCAACAGTCAGGTTGACGTGGTCATTATTGGTGGTTGCTATTACACCCTGGCAATTTTCACGATGAACACCGGCCAACTCCAGCACGTTCATGTCACTCGCGCGACCAGCCAATGCCGGAACGTGGGCATAGGCATCCTCAAGTTCCATATGGCGTACCGTTTCTTCATCGCGCTCGATGACCACCGCGTGTATACCCCGTGCCAACAGGCCCGAAACGGTCAGGGACCCGGTATTGCCAAAACCGCAAACGATATAAAACGGTTCCTTTATCGCCCTGACTTGTCCACTGAAACGGTTGCCACGAAAGGCAGCCTGAAACTGTTTATCAAGAATCAGACCAAGCAAAGTACCGATTGAGTACAACCATGCCACTACGTTTGGCAGCAACAACCAGAAAACCATCAGGCGTTGCGCTGCTGTAAAACTGTGCGGTATTTCACCGAATCCAATGGTGGTTTGCAATATTGCTATGAAATACGCGGCATCCAACGCACTCATGTAATACTCTTCGCCGGCAGCATTGATGCCCGGCACGGAAGTCATGGCCATCACTGAGAAAAAATAGACCAGTATCAAAACGATTAACGGCGTGCGCATACGCCGCATCGTCATCCAGACGATGTCGTTTTTTGGGATCTGGCGAGCCAAGGTGAAGTCCTTTTTTTATCGTGTGTTAACGACGGATGCTGATGGTTTCTGCGATCAGCAAGGTCACGGACACCAGGTTGGCCAATAAGGCGCCACCGGATAAGGACACGATGCGAGGAATAACCTCCAGTAGGGTGCTGGTTTCAGAGATATTGACGGCCCATATCCAGGTGCCGGCCGCTATCAACAGTTGCAAATCGGCAACCAGGCTGGTGGCGAGCAAAACCGCACCCATCTGTGAGCGATCACCAAATTTCATGATGGTTGCGATCAGACTGACAACCAATGCGGCTGCCAGTTCCAAGCCATCGTGGTGAATCGGATTATGTATTTCGCCAATAAAGAAGCCGAAATTCAGGGTGAGCGCCAGGACGATAAAAAAGGCGAACATTACTTTTTCAAAATTCACTGTGGTGATTCTCCCTGCTGATTTTGGTGCTAAGAATAGTCTTAATTATTCTCAACTGCCAGTCACCAGCATTTTAGCTGGAATGTCTTTCCGGCACGGGCTTTGGCCGGAATGACGGTTGTTTAGTTCGTGCCGTAGGGTGGGAAGCTTGCTACACACGAATATCTTGCTGTTACCCCGTGCGTAACGAGTTACGCACCCTACTCGATTATATTTCCATCTACATCCATGATGGAGACTTTTCCGAGGTTCATACCTCGAATTTTTTCTTCGATTTCTTTCCGGTCACCTACGATCAACCAGGTGAGCTTGTCAGGGTGTAATACATTTTCTGCCGCACCCTGCACGTTTTCAAGCTTGATGGCCTCGTATTGTGACTTGAGCGTAGATACATAATCATCGGCACGCCCAAAGCGCTGATTGGCCAGCAGGGCACCCATGACAGCATTGCCTGTCTCGTACTGGCCGGGCAGGCTGTTGACATTGTTATGTACACTTTTGCTCAGCTCATCCTGGGTCGCAGGTTTGGTGTCAAGGAACTGGTCAAACTCTTTTTCGAGTTCCTGCAACGACTCCATGGTCTTGTCAGTTTGCACCGGCGCATATGCCAGCCACGGGCGCTGTCCACGTGCGTTGACCATGAAGGTGAAAGCACCATAGGACCATGACTTGTCTTCACGCAGATTCATGTTGACACGAGCGGTGAACTGTCCACCCAGAATGTCATTCATGCTTGTGATATCGAGGTTGTTTTCTGCCCCGGTCGGTGGTGCAACATGACCCGCCAGTATTAATGACTGCGGTGAATCGGGCTTGTCGATGATGAAAACCCGCGCCTCGTCAGGCAGATCGACAGTTGCCAGATTCTTTTGCGGAATAGCCATACGGTTTTCAGGCCAGTTACCAAAGGCCTTTTCGAGCTGTGGCAGTATCTTATCCATGCTGGTATCACCGACAACGAACAAAGTGCCGTTGCTTGGGCGGAACCATACTGCATGGAATGACTGCATATCCTCACGTGTCAGGGAGTTGATGGAATCCTCGGTCCCTGATCCCGTCAATGGGATGCCGTATGCATGGTCCGACCCATAAAGCAGTGGTGGAAGATTACGCAGAGCCAATTGCACCGGCTGGCTTTTTTCCTGATTGATTTGCGCTATCCAGCGTGGCCGCAGTCGATCGATTTCTGCTTGATCAAAAGCCGGGTTGCGGACAACATCGGAGAACAATTCCAGTGATGGTGTGAGCTTGTCAGCCATGGCAGACAGGCTTAAAGAGGACATGTCCAGGTTTGTATTGGTGGATATGACAGCACCCAGTTTTTCAGCCTCAAGGCTGATTTCCAGCGCGGAACGCTCGCTGGTGCCTTCATCCATCATGGACGCTGTGAAGTCTGCGGTTCCAGGTTTGCCGAATGAATCGGCGGCATAACCAGCGTCGAACTGAAGTGAAATATTAATGACGGGAACAGCATGCCGTTCAGCCAGTACGACTTTCAGTCCATTTTTGAGCTCAGCGCGTTGAATTTCAGGGAACGCGAGGTCGGGTAGGGTGCCTACCGCGGGTAAGCCCTGGCTGCGATCAACCTGTGATTCAGCGGTCTGGTAATCACCATACGGCAAGACATCCAGTTGATAGCGGCCCTTGTTTAACCATTTCGCAGATGTGTCGCGGATATCAAGTGCCTTTGTTTCATTCATCCAATCAATGCTGACCCCGTAAAAACCGGGGTCACCTGCATACAACTCACCGCGTGCAAGTGCAGTTGCCTTGCCCGAGAACCCGCCGATCTGCTCGAGACCGCGTATCAGTGATGCGTTGGTCTGGGTCTTGACACGCGCCAGTTCATCCGGCGTTGGTCCAAAGCTCAGGAAGCGTTCCAATTCGGCATCTATAATGCTGTTGACCTCTTCCAGCGTTGTACCCTCTTTGAGCTTGACGTCGATGCTGAAAATACTTGCCAGTTCATGGTCTTCAACAGAAACAGAAACGGTATTTGCCAACTGGTTTTTATACACCAGTGCCTGGTACAGACGGGAGTTTTTGCCCGAGCCCAATACGGAAGCAGCCAGGTTCAGTTGTATGTTCTCTTTTTCAGTACGTCCCGGTACCGCCCAGTAACGATAGCTACGCGTGTGGGGGACGCGATCATACATGACTTCATATGAATCAATGGTGCGCTCTGGCACCATGGCCTTCATGCGTTTGACGGGTGGACCGGCAGGGATATCGCCAAAATACTTCTCAGCCAGTTCACGGGCTTTCTCAGTATTAATGTCACCGGCGAGAACGAGAACCGTGTTGGCAGCGCCATAATAGTCCTTGAACCACTGGTGAACATCATCCAGCGACGCCGCATCCAGATCGGCCATTGAGCCAATGGTGCTGTGACGGTAAGGATGGCCCGGTGGGAACACGCCTTCCAGATAACGATACTCAACCATGCCATAAGGTTGGCTGTCGCCCTGACGTTTTTCATTTTGAACCACGCCACGCTGCTCATCCAGTTTTTCCTGGGTGACCGCACCCAGCAAATGGCCCATACGGTCTGATTCGAGCCAAAGGGTCATATCCAGTGCGGGTGTCGGCACATTTTCAAAATAATTGGTACGGTCAAACCATGTTGTGCCGTTCATGGCGGTTGCGCCGACCTGTTCAAGTGGTTCGAAGAATTCGCCATCGTGGTTTTCAGAACCGTTGAACATCAGGTGCTCAAACAGGTGTGCGAACCCGGTCTTACCCTCGGGTTCGTCTTTGGATCCAACGTGGTACCAGATACTGACAGCCACAATTGGCGCCTTGCGGTCTTCATGGACGATGACGGTCAGACCATTGTCGAGTGTGAATTTATCAAACGGGATGTCAATCTTAGCCGAACTATCAGCGATTGCAGTCGCGCAGACCAGTGTCATCGTCACCAGCAGGGCCTTGGTTAATTGCATTAAATTCATTGTAATGCTCCGTTACAGATTGAGTTTTATACCCTTTTCAGAACGTGGCACTTTATGCCAACCTATTGAATGGCAGGTTCTTCGGCGATAGTAGTGACAAAGACCAGAGCGCCAAAATAAGGGGTATCAAAGTATTGCATTTCGTTGGTGCGGATTTGCCGGTTCTGTTTTAGTGTAAAAACTCCGTATTCCGAACTGTCAGAAGTTTCCTGTTCAGTGCCGGTTAAAAAATCATAGCTGGCCGGAAAACCTGCTTCAGTATTGGTTTGCGCACTTTCCTCACGGTATTCGAGATCCAGGAACAGGTGCAGAAACCGACTCCGTCTAAGCTGCAGACTGCCATCCAACTGGTAAAAACTGCTTCGATATGCACTCAAAGGATCCTCTGCCGTGAGGTCTGCGACCAGGATGTTTGTCGGTGAATGCAACTGTGTATCAATGATCTGCTTATTGTGAATACGCATCGGCGGGTAGTAATCAACACGATTTTGCTCCCACGAGGCATAGACCCATGGCCGGTAGCCTTCACTGGACCGCAGGCGCCGCCAGACATCATCCATGTAGGTTCCTCTCTCGGAACCTACCTGCAAATCATCGGGCAGGTCATCACGCACAATATCTGCCAAATCTTTGGGGAGTTCGGGTGCCTGTTCACTAGCGGGACTTTCAACTGGTTCTTTGGGTGGTCGGGTATCTTCAAGGTCCGGGTAGCGTGAAAAACTCCGGAGATCATTTACCCCGGTCGAATCGGCCGCCACCAGCAGATTGCGAAATATAATCACTTCCACCCGATATGCCCCGGATTCCGCGAGGCTGACCGAACTGACGAGTAACAACAGGAAAGGTAACAGACGTTTCATTATGGGTAGTTTAGATGTTTTGATGACGATGACCAAGGTTATTGGTGAAGATGGAAGTGATTGTCCGGGAAAGTACTGTCTGTCTGCCTGGATATGGGTACCTTCCCCTGTGACCTTAAAAAACACGACTGCAGGGACGCAGGAGGTAGAGCCATGCAGGAGCAATTGCCGAGGGATGTTTTTAAAGAGCCTACAGGGATGTACTTGCGGCGTGTCACAGGGGAAGGTACCCATGTCCAGGCCTGGCACATTGCTTGCGAAACTCAAGCCGTGAGCTTATCCAAAATCTCACCACTAATACGGATACGCTCTTCAACAGATTCCTCATCAAACATAATTCGAAGTTTATGAGGTCCTGCCAGTTTGTAATCAAATGGATGCTTCTGAATCATTTCCAGCAGTGCAGCGGGGTTTGCGCTTGTATCTTCGGCAAATTCAATACGTCCACCTGTTTCACCAAAATCAACTCGGGTGACACCGATGGCACG
>CBDTVF010000062.1:0-10808 GCA_965363775.1 uncultured Gammaproteobacteria bacterium | reverse complement strand
ATTATCCTGCTGCTGGTTATTATCCAGATCTCCGAACCGCGTGTGATTGAGCAGTTGGCCGTGGATCTGACCGGCCTGGTTGAACGACTGGAGCTGGAGATTTTTGAGATACGTGGCGAAACCACGATACTGAATCGTGATCTGACCGAAAAGCAGGAACAATTATCCGTCCACCGCGAGAAACTCGCACGTCTCAAGGGTGATCTGTCGTTGGTTCGTGGTGAATTTCATGCGACCAAAAACGATCATGAGACACAGACCATCATTGAGAAACAACTGGCCATTGCACAACAATCTCTCAGTGAAGAAGTCAAACGGCTGAATGCCCTGGATTTTCGCCGTCAACCGGACAGCGCTATTGGTGGTGTGCCGGTAGATAGTGAGTACATCATGTTCATCATCGATACGTCGGGTTCCATGGGGCAGGGTGCCTGGAGCCTGGTGTTGAAGAAGGTCAGGGAGATTCTTGAAATTTACCCGCACGTCAAGGGTATCCAGGTCATGAATGATATGGGGGATTACATGTATTCCCAATACAAGGGCCAATGGATTCCGGATACCCCGGCCCGCCGTGATGCAATTGTCAGGCGATTGGCTGGCTGGTTTCCCTTTTCTAATTCCAGCCCGGTAGAAGGTATCCAGGCGGCCATACGCCGTTTCCATACCAAGGACAAGAAAATCAGTCTGTATGTTCTGGGTGACGACTTTGCCAGTGGTTCTATCCAGGCTGTTATCGATACGGTTGAAAGGTTGAATCGCGCCGACAAATCAGGCAATCGTCGTGTACGGATTCACACTGTGGGCTTCCCTGTACAATTCGGCAGCGGGCGATTGTCCATCAATGCCGTACGTTACGCGGCATTGATGAGAAAGCTCGCTGAGGACAACGGTGGCAGCTTTGTCGGGCTTAATAGTGTCAGACCCTGAGGACCCTTTGTTGTGAGCACAGCAGATCGTTTACCAGCACCTCATAAAGAATGAGGTGCTCCATTACTCCGACTTTATCTGCTTTTTGAATTACCCGTAGTGCGGATAAACAGGCTGATACATGACTTTATGTATTTCAGCCATGAGGTCATCGGGTTCTTCAAGGTCGGTGAGGCCATTTGCCCAGGCAATTTTGGCCACTTCGTAGGCAATCTTTGCCGATACTTCACGAACGCGCATAAGCGATGGATATACACAACCCATGGCAAGGTCTGCCTCGGAAACCTGGCTTGCCAATGAGTGTGAGGCGGCAAGAAACATCTCGTCCGTCACCTTTCGGCTGCCGCTGACAATTGCGCCCAGTCCTACCCCTGGGAAGATATAGACATTATTGCCCTGTCCGGGGACATGGGTCTTGCCGCCATATTTTACCGAGTCGAAGGGACTGCCACTGGCAAAGATAGCCCGGCCTTTACTCCAGCGATAGGCCTCTTCGGCCGTACACTCGGCTTTGGAAGTCGGGTTTGACAAGGCGAAGATGATCGGGTGTTTATTGATAGCAGCCATGGCTTCAATCACTTCCTTTGGAAAGCTGCCGGGCTGACCGGAGAGACCTAAAATCACCGTGGGTTTCAATGTATTGACGGCTTCAAGGAAGTTGTCGATGGGTGGCAAGTCCCTGGCAAAGCGTTGTTTATGCGGTGCGATATTTTCCCGGTTGGAATTCAGCAGACCCTGTGTATCCACAAACCAGCATTGTTTACGGGCTTCATCAATAGGTATGCCTTCTTCCACCAGCGCAGCAACAAACGAATCTGCAGTGCCGATACCGGCTTCACCGGCACCGAGGAACAACAGTCGTTGTTCTGAAAGTTTTCCACCGGAGATGCGCAGTGCACCCATGATGCCAGACAAGGCAACCGCGCCGGTGCCCTGTATGTCGTCGTTGAAGCACTTGACCTTGTCACTATACTTATCCAGCAAACGGAACGCGTTGATGTTGCCAAAATCCTCAAATTGAATCAGCACACCGGGAAACGTTTCCTGCGCGGCTTCGATAAACTCATCCAATAGTTCATCAAATTCCTTGCCACGGAGTCGACGTTGCTCGAGACCATTGTAGAGAGGGTCATTCAGCAGGGTTTCATTGTTGGTGCCAACATCGAACATGATCGGCAGACATTTAGCGGGATGGATACCCGCACAGGCAGTATAGAGTGAAAGCTTACCGATCGGGATACCCATGCCATCAGCACCCAGATCACCCAGGCCGAGTATCCTCTCACCGTCGGTTATCACGATGATATGGACGTCCTCGTGTGGCCAGTTCTTTAGATTTTCCTTGATCTTGCCGCGGTCATTGGAAGAGATATAGAAACCTCTCGGCCTGCGGTAAATATGTTGGAATTCCTGGCAGGCTGCACCGACCGTCGGTGTATAAATCAGCGGCATCATTTCAACGATGTTGTTCATCACAACACGGTAGAAAAGTGTTTCATTTCGATCCTGTAGTGATATGAGGTAGAGGTAACGGGAAAGATCCGTTGGTTTACTGCGAATATTACCGAGTACACGTAACTCTTGCTCAGCGGGTGAATGCACCCGTGCGGGTAACAAGCCGGTCAGCTTCAAGGCTCTTCTATCGGCTTCTGTAAACGCCGTACCTTTGTTACGCAACGGGTCATGGAGAATTTTCACGCCACGAGGCAGCGCGGTCAAATCATTGTCGTTCATGATGTTTTCCTGTGATGTCAGCAAGCATGGAACTGCTCATAAATTGAATTTGGTTACCTGAGGAAGAGGGGAGGTTTTTCCTCGTTTGGTCAATTTGGATAGTACCATATTTACCAGTAATCAGGGTTAATAGTGAGGCTGAAATGATTCAAATTGATCTGCATCAACTAAGGTCTCTATACCGACCAGCCATGCGGGTTAAGTAGTTGAATCAATGTTAAAATTGGCCCACTTTAAATTTGGGTGTCGTTGTTACATATTCGCTTTATAAACAGCAGCATACGCCCCATGAACTTTGTTACATGTATTTGGAGTGTGCCTGGAAAATCAATCATTTTCTGGAATCGAAAAATGCTCATGGATTTTCGGAATCCAGACTGGTTTTCGGCGTCTCTTGGGCCTTCTGACTGTTTGACGGTTTCTCAACCGCAACGTACTTGAAGGAGTTAGTAAAAATGACACAATCAGTTTCAAATACCAAAGGTTGGGTGGTGACCTTTGCGGGTACCGGCATCAACCTCGCACTTGGAGTTCTATACACCTGGTCAGTAATCAAAGCAGCAATCCCTGCCGAATGGGGATGGACGGCCGCGCAGAAATCTGATCCCTATGCAATCGCCTGTTTCGTCTTCGCCATTGCCATGATCCCCGCCGGGCGCCTGCAGGATAAAATAGGACCTCGATGGGTAGCCACAATCGGTGGTGCCGCGGTCGCCCTGGGGTGCATTATTGCCGGTCTGGCGGGATCCAGTTATGTCGGATTTGTCATAGGGTTTGGCGTGTTTGGCGGCATCGGTATCGGCTTTGGTTACGCAGCGGCCACCCCGGCTGCTGTTAAGTGGTTTCCTGCCTCCCAAACGGGTCTGATTGCAGGCCTGGTGGTAGCCGGGTTTGGCTTGGCTTCCGTCTATATTGCGCCCACCGCGCAGGCGTTACTGGGTGCTTATGGTGTCTCTACTACCATGATTATTTTTGGTGTTGCGTTCTTTGTTATTGTGGTGAGTCTTTCACAGTTTCTGCGCAATCCCCCTGCCGGATACGTAGCAGTTGATCCGAAAGCTGATACAAAGTCCCAAAACGTTGCTGCCAGCAAACCTCCGGTAGATATGAACTGGCGCCAGATGATCCGTACGTCCAATTTTTGGGTATTCTGGACCATGTATGTATTTGGTGCTGCTGCCGGTTTGATGGTGATCGGTTCGGCTGCCAGCATGTCCAAAGCATCACTCGGGGAATCGGCTTTTGTTGCCGTGGCAGTCCTGGCCGTAGGTAATGCAGGCGGAAGGGTGTTGGCGGGTGTTGTGTCCGATATCATCGGTCGTCAACTGACCTTGTTCTTCGCATTCCTGATGCAAAGTGTATTGGTATTGATCCCCTTATTTTACGGTGACGATGCCATCGCGCTGTTGTTCGCGGTCATGATGATCGGGGCTTGCTATGGCGCCAACCTCGCGCTCTTTCCTTCGATTACCAGGGATCATTTTGGGCTGAAGTCATTTGGCCTCAACTATGGTGTGATGTTCACTGCCTGGGGTGTGGGTGGTCTGATTCTGCCGCGCATAGCCGGAATGGTCAAGGATGTAACAGGCAAGGAAGATCTGGCCTTTTATATTGCATCGGGTCTTATGCTTTGTGGTGCCGCCCTGGCGTTGATCAACCTCATGATGGTCAAGGGTCAGCGTAAAAAAGAGCAAAAGGAAGTTCAGCCTGGCGGTCAAACGGTAGGTACATAAGTGTAAAAAACACGTCGGGTGCGTAAACATAACGCGCCCGACGGTTTTGCAATATGATAGTAAAACAAAAATAACTACACAGGGGTTAGTAATGAATTTTCTAAGGCTGCTGCCAGTTTTTGTCAGCATATTATTATTGGCTGCACACTTTTTCCGTGCCGGTCAGACTGTCATGATGTTTGTTTTGCTGATTCTTCTGCCATTGTTGTTGGTCAGAAAGTTCTGGGTACCCTGGGTGATGCAAATGGTTCTGTTACTGGGTGCCGTTGAATGGTTGCGCACGTTGAGTTTTATGGCTCAGATGCGGATTGAATACGATAGGCCCTGGACGCGACTGGCTATTATTTTGGGAGCGGTAGCCTTGTTTACGGCATGTTCCGGCCTGGTGTTCAGGGGCAAGGCCTTGCGCAAGCGGTACTCGGATGGAGATCCCGCCAAAACGGAGTAAAAAGTCCTGGTTGACACTACACCAGGAGCAATTCAGATCAATTTCAGACGCCTGGCGACTTCGATTGCTTCACGCCGCTTGTGTACCCTCAGCTTGTACATCAAATGCTGAATATGGGTACGTACTGTTCGTGTGCTGATAGACATGCTGGCAGCAATATCTCGTGTGCTTACCTTTTTCGCTAACAGTTTCAGAATTTCTGCTTCCCGTTCAGACAGGGTACCAAGCTCGGTCAAGACCGGGTTCAAACCCGGGCCAAGGTCGATGCTGGCATCCTGGTGTTTTACTTCCGGACGGCAAATGTGCAACAACACTTCATTGCCAGGTTCGTCGATAACGGTTAACCAACTGACGTCGAATTGCCTGGTTTGCTTGGACGCTGTTTTGAAAGTGCGGCGGAAACCGTGCACTGGCTCATGTCGAAAATTCATTTCCCTGAGAGGGCAGTGTTCGCAACAGTAGCGGTTGCCGTCTTGATCCTGTCCGGATAGAAGCTCCCAGCACTTTTGCCCCAGGGCCCTGGACGCAGGAAAGCCCAGCGAGTCTTCTGCAGCTTTGTTCCAGAGAACAATTTTACCGGTTCGATCAACTCCAAACGCGGTGTCCCCGGTTATATAATGTTCAGAATGAATATCCACCATCCCCTCCCGGCTATTTGACAAGGATGCTCAGAAATATGTGGGTTAATGTTCTTCTCACCAGAGTGGGTTTCGAACACTTCTCCAAGTTCAGTTTATACTTGTCAAACCGTTAAAAAATTGATCCAGATCAGCAGAGAGACAGCGAATCCCACTGGTTTGCTTTTTCGTACTTGCTTTGTTGTGGTTGAGTTCCGCATATACGGTATTATGGGTTACCAAATGGGCAAATGACTTCGGAATGGTGTCTGGCGTGAATTTATGTGTTTTGCAGATCGGATAAATGAATGATGGATAGTCCCACAATGAGATCGTTCTGCACATTTGGCGGTGACGATTATGAGGTCATCAGTCTCGAGGCGCGTGGCGATATTAACGACCATGCCAATGCACTCAAGGTTATGGATAAATGGATCGTGTGAAACACTTGGCGAATACTGACTCATCAAATCATTGTTGTTGTGTATAACTTACTGATCATTTTCTTCCTGCTGGCCATTGTGGTCTCATTTCTGTGTTCTCTTTTGGAAGCGGTATTGTTAAGCATCACGCCGTCATACACGCAGCTCAAATTGCAGGAAGGGGGGCGGATAGGGCAACAATTGGAAGCTTTCAAATCCAATATTGACCGGCCCCTGGCCGCTATCCTGACGCTCAATACCGTTGCGCACACGGTCGGTG
The DNA here is from genome assembly GCA_965363775.1 of uncultured Gammaproteobacteria bacterium. Classification (GTDB taxonomy): domain Bacteria; phylum Pseudomonadota; class Gammaproteobacteria; order Xanthomonadales; family SZUA-36; genus SZUA-36. Next base: position 4,647 of record CBDTVF010000062.1, on the reverse strand, counting down.
CAATCGGCGTGGGTGACCAGTCTGCCAGGATATGGGCAGATACCAACCCAATGATCACCGGTGTCATCGTGCCTGCTGTCATGATTTTGGGTATTTTGATCCTGTCTGAAATCATCCCCAAAACATTGGGTGCAAATCACTGGCAAAAGCTGGTGCCGTTCACTGTCAACACGCTTGGGATCATTATTGTCCTGCTCTACCCGCTGGTCTGGGTCAGCCAGATCATCACGCGGACATTGAAAAAGGATAAATCACAAAGCGTCTTCTCACGCTCGGAGTTTCTTGCCCTCGCCGAAATTGGGGTCAATGAAGGGGCGGTTGAACAACAGGATTCCGAGATTATCGGCAACCTGTTACAAATGGAAAAAGTCCAGGCCAAAGACATCATGACGCCCAGAACCGTGGTAAGGCTGGCTTCCGAGGAACAAACCATCAACGATTTCTATACAACTACCGGTGAGCTACCATTCTCCCGGATTCCCTTGTATGAAGGTGAGGTGCATGAACACATTTCCGGTTACTGTCTGAAAGCAGAGTTACTGGAGAGCCTGGTGCAAGGTAAGGGCGATGCGCTTCTCAGCACCATCAAGCGTGATATTACCGTGGTACATGAGAGCCTGCCGATTTCGGATCTGTTTAATCTTTTCCTGGAAAAACGTGAACATATTATACTGGTGGTTGATGAATATGGCGGGGTGGCCGGTATCGTTACGATGGAAGATGTAATAGAAACCCTGCTTGGTATGGAAATCACCGATGAGTCGGATAGTACGGTCGATATGCAGGCATTGGCGCGAAAGAACTGGGAAGCCCGAGCCCGCCGCATAGGCCTAATCGAAAACAAACCGTAGGGTGCGTAAACGTTACGCACGGCTCTTCTGAGATTTAAACGTGCGTAACATTTACGCACCCTACGTGAAGCGATTTTTAGTATAGAGAGGTTTGAACATAATGAAAAAAGTTAGCCGGTCCACAATTTTTGCAATCCTTGTCAGCAGCTTTGCACTGATATCCTTGTCCTCATCACTATTTGCAGAGCAAAGTGCGCCACACTGGTCCTATGAAGGCGAAGAAGGCCCCGAGCATTGGGGTGAACTTGCCGATGAGTACATGATGTGTTCCCGTGGTGTAAACCAATCACCGATAAACCTCGTGGCTGATGTGCATGCTGATTTACCTAAATTGGTATTCGAGTATTACAGTCATTCCGTTCTTGACGAGATTAATAACGGGCATACCATCCAGCAAAATGTTCAACCGGGTAGTTTCTTAAGAATTCCAGACCGTGGTGTGAGTTTTGAACTAAAACAGTTTCATTTTCATAGCCCAAGTGAACATACGGTTAACGGTGAATCTTTCGCCATGGAATTGCATTTTGTGCATGTCGATGAAAACGGTGCTTTTGCAGTTGTTGGTGTACTCGTCGATGAAGGTGAAGAACATCCAGTTTTGGGTAAAATGTGGTCGTTTATGCCTGAAAATGCCGGAGAAACCAGTGTCCAACCGATCGGGATTGAAGAGACTGACCTGCTACCACCCACTCGTGAGTACTTTAGTTATGGCGGTTCGTTGACAACCCCACCTTGTTCTGAAGGAGTTAAGTGGCTTGTGCTGAAAACACCCATTGAAGCATCAGCTGAGCAGATTGCAATTTTCAAGAATCGTGTTGGCCCGGCCACCAATCGACCGGTTCAGCCACCTAATGCGAGAGTGGTTATAGACTAGTGTAGTGTCAAGCCTCTAATGCAGGGTTCAGCGAGTCGTGAAGCGTTTGACCGCCAGGTATATTGTCACCGGGTCACTTCGGGAAATATTCCCTGGCAAACGCGTGGAAATACTTGCTTTAGATCAAGTGATCTGCTTTTTGATGGGTCGTGTTGAGAAACACACAGACGTTTTCCGGTAGAATCAGGCTTACAGATTCCAGTTTTGCGAGACAACAGGAGAATTAATAATGTTGACAAGAAAACCTATTTTAACTGCCATGATTAGTCTGCTTATGTTGATGCTAATGGCTGGTAACGTCCAGGCCAAGGGCAGTGTTGCAAGGGGGGGTGATCTGACCTTTGACTGCATCGAATGCCATGGCATGGATGGTAAGGGCAATTTTGAAACGCCATCGATTGTTGGTCTTAAAGAATCCTATTTGCTTAAAAAGCTCAGGGGTTTTTATAGCGGCAAGACAAAATCCCAGGATGACATGATGCACCTGTATACGGAAGATCGGACTGACCAGGATCTGCAGGATCTGGCCGCTTATTATGCATCTATGAAGAAATAGATAGATCGTTTCTGTGTTTATATAAAAAGCGCTGCTCTTTGGGAGCAGCGCTTTTCCTTCCTTGGCAACCGGGCCAATTACCGTGTTACGTTGACGATCTGGGTCAAGTAAGTTGATGGTTTTTTGGCTACCAAAGCCTGGGTTGACATAAATCATCAAGCAGCACCAGAATAGTCATTAGCATGCGCCTGACATTTGGCCCCTTGGGTCTTTTACCAAAAACAGTAACAAAGGAGACTCATTATGAAGTCCATTAGATCATTATTTCTACTTTTTGCTTTTTTAATATATGCGCCGCTTTTGCCGGCGGCGGAAACAGGCCCGGGAACAGGTACAGTAGCCGAAACCATGTCATCGGGTGGCTATGTCTATATCAAGCTCGAAGAGCAGGGGTTTTGGATTGCAGCCAACACTTTTGCAGTGTCTACAGGCGATAAAGTCCAATACAGCGGTGGAATGGAAATGAACAACTTCCATAGCAAATCCCTGGACAGGACTTTTGAATCCATCTTTTTTGTGCAGAGTGCAAGCCTGGTAGGCAAGGGTGGTGATGCCAGTTCTGTCACGATGATGGAAGCTCATGCAAATATGGATATGCCTCTCAAGAAACCTGTTTCCGCACAGGCGCCGGCAGCGGGCGAAATCACACCCCTGAAAGATGCTGAAACGGTTGCCAGTATTTTCACCAAATCCGCTGAGCTGAACGGACAGGTAGTCAGTCTGAGAGCACGGGTGATAAAAATTAATAAAGCCATTATGGGTAAAAACTGGATTACTTTGCAGGATGGTACCGGTACAGAGCCTGACAATATGATACGGGCAACTTCCCAGGAAGTGGTTTCAGCTGGTGATCTGGTCATTGCGAAAGGAAAGGTTGCGACTGATGTGGATCTTGGTTACGGATATAACTACAAGGTTCTGTTGGAAGAAGCCACGTTTGTTGAGTAGGGTGGGTAACTTGTTACCCACGTTTTAATTACTGACTCTTACTTGGTCAGCCGTGCAAAATTGAAACAATCGCGCCGCACATCCATGTGCTCAATCGCGATATACCGTACATCCTGTACATAAAAAAAGCCCCGAAATTCGGGGCTATTCTATAGTGAATGTCTTTTTCTATTCTTTTGCCGGTACTTCGTCGTGGCATTCCAGGCAATCAACTTCTTGTCCAGGAGCTGTTTCTTCGTGCTCAAGATCTTCAATAGTGATATGGCAATCGATGCATGAAAAACCGTCATGGTCTTCAACAAAGAAACCACCTGCAGGATTGTGTACCTGAGGGACGTCTGGATTGCTTGGTGGTGCCCGGTCGGCATCATCGTGGCAGTCGAGGCAGGTTTCATTATCACTCAGATCCTCAGCGTATAACGGTGTTCCAAAGCCAAAAGTCAATACAGAAAGGAATACGGCAACTTGCATGGACTTTAGAACTGTTTTTAAAGAAATCATAGCTTATCCTCTGTTAATTTCAGTAACGATCCGGCCCAGAATAAATCAATTTGACTGGATCAATTTTGACCTAGGTCATAATTACAGCAATGTCGTGTGTAAATAGTCAACATTGATAATATTACATGAGCTTAGGCATCTGAACATTGTAATTAGTTCATTCGTAGGGTGGGTAACTTGTTACCCACGGGGTTAAAACCAACAAAACGAGCAAGCCGTGGGTAACTGAAACAATCGCGCCGCACTTCCCTGTGCTCCATCGCGATATACCGTACATCCTGTACATAACCCACCCTACGGTTACTTTCCAGCTGCCATTGCCAAGAATTTGTCGGCCTGTTGTGCCAGTGCACCTGTTCCATCCAGTTCTTTAACCTTGTTCAGGGACTCAACGGCTTCTGCGTATCTGCCCTGTGACGTGAGCACAAAACCTTTGCTCAACCATGCGTGTTTGTATGCCGGGTCAATTTCGACAGCTTTGTCGAAAGATTCGAGTGCGGAAGTTATGTCACCCAGGTAAAACAATGACAGGCCCCTGTCGTTAAAACAATCAGCACACACCGGGTTAACTGCAATGGCTTTGTCATAGGTATTAAATGCGTTAATGTATTGACCGGCTTCGAAATACATGTCCGCGAGTGTGGACAATGTACCGAAATCATTCGGGTTCATGGCGAGACTGGCTTTCAATTGCTCCATGCCTTGGATGGGTAAGGTATTGCTTGCTGAAGGGGCCTGTTGTCTTTGTGTTGTCTGTTTTGTTGCTTTCTCATCGCAGGAAACGAGACTCAGCAATACCAGCAATATGCAGAAATTTCGCAGCTTGATCATAATTTGTGTATCCGGTTGTTGGTCTGATTAATGACTTATAAGGTTAACGCAAGTAACCATGTTATCACTACAAAAAAACGCCGCCC
>CBDTVF010000061.1:0-10826 GCA_965363775.1 uncultured Gammaproteobacteria bacterium | reverse complement strand
AAGTGAGTGACGCATTAAATACTGGGAAACTCGCTCCCGGCACCCTCCCCCGTGATGTCGTAGACGACCACAGCGAAGAAATCATCCAGGCACGGCAGGCTTTCATTAAAGAGCACACCGGGGTTGATCTGGAACACACCAGGAACTACTCAATTGATCCGCACCTGACTCGCGGAAACATTGAGCACTTCACAGGTGTGGCACAGGTACCGATGGGGTTTGCGGGTCCGCTGCTGGTCAATGGCCAGCATGCAAAAGGTGAATATTATGTCCCCCTGGCGACCAGCGAAGGCACGTTGGTCGCTTCTTATAACCGCGGTATGAAAGTGCTACACCGAAGTGGTGGCATTAAATGCACGGTGGTGGGTGACAGTATGCAACGGGCACCGGTCTTCATTTTCGAGGATGCCTTGCAGGCCCGGCAATTTACGGACTGGCTGATAGAGAAGACGGAGGTTATCAAAGCAGTTGCCGACGCCACTGATCCGTTTATCAACATGAAGTATGTCGATCACTACCTGGCCAGCAAATTTGTCTACCTGCGTTTCAACTTCAAAACAGGTGATGCTGCAGGAATGAACATGGTCGGTAAGGCAACGTTTGCGGCCTGCAACTGGATTTTACAGAACTGTGATGTGGTCGAGATTCAACGCTTCTTTCTCGAAGCGAACCTTGCCACCGACAAGAAAGCTTCGATGATCAACATGATGCGTACGCGCGGAAAACGGGTGACCGCCGAAGCCGTCGTCAAGCGGGATGTACTACGTGAAGTAATGGATTGCGATACCAAATCGATCTACCAGCATTACAAGGTGGCGACCATCGGCAGCATACTTTCCGGGGCCAACAACAACGGTTGTCACGCTGCCAATGCCATCGCCGCCATATTTATGGCCACCGGTCAGGATGTGGCGAATGTTTCCGAGTCCTCGACGGGGATTCTATTTTGTGAGTTAACGCCCGAAAAGGACCTGTATATTTCAATCACACTGCCATCACTCATCGTGGCCACATGCGGAGGTGGAACCGGGCTGCCGACCCAGAAGGAAGCACTGGAAACACTGGATTGTTTTGGGGTGGGTAAAGTTTACAAGTTCGCCGAGATCGTTGCTGCTACAGTACTGGCTGGTGAGGTCTCGCTGGCTGCCGCCATCTCCTCGCTTGACTGGGTATCAAGCCACGAACAGTTTGGACGGAATGACCCTGGTCAGAATGGCAACGGATAGCACAAAAGAGAGGAATATGGAAAAAGAGGTTGGTAATTCACGCAGGTTGGGTACGAGTGCATTCAAGAATGAAATAAATCACCTGCTCCATACCCAGGGTCACATGGGAACCGACGGTGTGTTTGATCCCGGCTGGAATAGCCGGGACCATGCGTTGGTGATGGCGATGCTGTTGAAAAGAAGTGGCATCTACCCAAAGATCGCGACAGGTAAATGCAGGTACGTGCAGGGTCCCTATTTGAAAAACAATTCATTCGGAATTGGTCAGAGAGATGACTATGGCATTGCTCACAATTGGGTCGTTGATGAAAAGTTCGGGCTAATTGATGTCAGCCCTCTTTTGGAGTCAAAGAAGCATCTATTCAGAGCAACATTTAACGGAATTTTCGGACAGGTGTGGCTCCCTCAAGGCAAGGAAAGAGTAAAAGTAGTGGTGTGCCATGATTCCGACGCATATGAGCAGGAGATCGATAAAGCGGGTCGCCTGAACGGATTATCAACGGCGGTGTACAAGCAAGTGAGCGACAAGGAAGTCACTGATCAGATGGTCGAGAGCCCTTTCAAGTTCCTGAGATCACATCTTTCTGTTGAGATGAAGAAGCGTTTCGGTTCTGCTTTTTACCCGGCTGTCACCCATCATCTTCAGGGTTTCATGCGTGGAGAAAGAAACTCGTTGAAGAGTGTGGAGAAATTAAAAGCATGGGGTAGCCTGCTTGATGATTTCCCTGGATAGAATTACAGAAATAATCAAGCACCCCGCCCTGCTTTTTAAGCTACCGTTAACCAATACATGTTATATTAGGAAAATATAATTTAAAGAAAATCTGCAGATGGAGCGTGCAATGAATTCTTTGTCAAGAACCTGGGCATCGGTACTGTTGTTAATCATGTCTATCGTACTTGTAGCCTGCAATCCAGTATCCGAACCGAGCACTGCGTCAATTTCCGGCGGTGTGTTTTTTGATTGCAATAAAGACGGTGAATGCGAAGAGGCAGACACGGGTATAGCCGACATGTGTATTCGTCTTTACTCCGGCGGTTGTGGTGAGGATATGATACAAATGCACCATACCAATGAAGACGGCGAATTCCAGTTTAGCGGGCTTGCAGCAGGGAAATACTGCGTAATCTCCGACTTCGAGTTACTCACCTGTGGTTTTGCCGGCAATCACCCCACTACATCTATCTCGCGACATGTCACTCTGGAGAATGGACAGCACGTTGAGCTAGAATGGTTCGGGTTTGGGGACCTGTCAGGTAAGGAAGCCCCCTGAACCGAGACAAACAAACATGATTAAACTTGACGATTGCCTGCAACTGCAACGCAGTGCTTACCGGGCCAACCCGATCCCTGACCTGGAACAGCGTAAAAAGGATTTGCTTGCCCTCAAACAGATGCTCAGCGAGAACCGTGAGGCCATCGCAGATGCAATATCCGAAGATTACGGAAACCGCTCACGTCATGAGACCATGCTGGCTGAGATCATCATGGTTCTTGATGGTTTGAATTTTGTCGCCAAGCATCTGAAACAATGGATGAAAATCCAAAAACGTAAAATTGAATTCGGCTTATACCCCGGCGCGAAGAATCGCGTCATACCACAACCGCTCGGTGTGGTGGGTGTTATCGTGCCATGGAATTTTCCGGTCCAACTCGCGTTCACACCACTAACCTACATTTTTGCCGCCGGAAACCGGGCCATGGTAAAGATGTCTGAAAATTCGCGTCATCTAACCCGTTTGTTGATAAAACTGGTGCCGGATTATTTTCCACCTGAGAAACTAAGTATTTTTGAAGAAACCGGCAGTGTCGGTATCGAATTCTCGCAGTTACCTTTTGATCACCTCATGTTTACCGGTTCCGGTGCAACCGGCAAGGCTGTGATGGCTTCAGCTGCAAAAAACCTGACCCCTGTCACACTGGAACTGGGCGGCAAATCACCCGCGGTTATCAGTCCTGATTACCCAATACAAAAAGCCGTTGAGCGCATCATGTTTGCCAAAATATTCAATGCTGGCCAGGTTTGCGTCAACGTTGATTACATTTTTGTGTCTGAGGACCGCATCAATGAGTTTGTCGATGCCTGCAAAACCTGGATGAAAAAACACTGCCCGGACATCAATAGCGATGACTATACGTCAATTATTGATCAAAAGTCCTTTGATCGTCTAAGCGAGGCCCTCGCCGACGCCAAACAGTTGGGGGCAACGCTCATCAACCTGGCCGAAGGACAGAAATCCAAGCCCGGTCAGAGAAAAATGGCCCCTCACCTGGTTCTGAACACTTCCGATGACATGATCCTGCTGCAAAGAGAAATATTTGGTCCGATCATGCCGGTTATACCCTACAAGGATGAGCAACAGGTGTGTGGCTACATCAATGACCGTGACCGTCCGCTGGCATTCTACCCGTTCACCAATGACCGGATCTTGCAAGGCTATTACCTGGATCACGTGATGTCCGGTGGTGTTTGTGTCAACGATGCCCTGCTCCACCCTGGTCAGCACGACCTGCCGTTTGGCGGCGTAGGCGCGAGTGGCATGGGGCATTATCACGGCTATGAGGGTTTTGCCACCTTCTCAAAATTGCGACCTGTGCTGTACCAGGCGAGCTTCAGCACTTTGAAATTTCTTGCCCCACCATATGGCAAACTCGCGGACAGAATGTTAAACTTTATTCTTAAAAGAAAGTCCTAAAATACTGATTATAAATGAAGATTCACGGGCAGTAGTACTGCACCCTCCCATTTTATATTCTGCTTGAGTCCACCGGCGGTAACCTGGAATTATCTTCGAATAAACTTAGTTGGTATAAAGCTGGTAGCCTGCCCAATCATAAAGACCGTTTGCACGATTGGCTTTCAGATATTCACGTTTGGCGTTTGCAAGTGAATCTGCAATGTTTCCTGAAGCCCTAAGTTTTCCGTAGAAATCGCCGATAAAAGCTTCCCCGATCCCGCCCTTGCTTGCCCATGATCTGGCAATCACAGATTGCGCGCCCGCATCGATAAAGTCCGAGATCAGACCAGGTTGACTGCTAAAGCCTGAAAGGGGTGCTTCCCTGACACTGGTGGCACTCAAAAAAACAAGATTAGCTTGCAGCTTTTTGGACTGAATATCCCTTGGCTTAAGCAGGACCCGTCCGACGGAGAATTCAGTTCCGGAAAGCTCAAGGCTGGATTGACCAGGGTATTTCAGGTCGATGATACCGAGCATAGACAAATGTACCAGTTGCGCCTGCTGAAACTGCTCTGTTTCGAATTCATCCGGCAGCAGTGCCGTGCCCTGAACAATAGTTAGACCCGGACCGATAAACTTTTCGGCAACGGTTCGAATTTCTGTCGATGTATCGAGGCTGGTCGCATACTCACCCGAATAGTCCCGGGGGTGACCAGCCAGGAACACCGTCTTCGGTAGTCCGGCCTGTAAACCGGTTCCCGGACTTGGGTTTGCCGGAAAAGACACCAGGTTCACGACCGTATGATTTTCAACCAGGTAACGGTTATTCACCCGCAGTGCATCGAAGGGAAAACCCAGCAACGAGCCAGCTGGAATCCAGTAAACTGTTTCCGGCAGCAGATCAACAATGGGGGTTATCAGGCGTTTCCCCAAAGCATCCATTTTATTATTAAACGAAGTTCCACCAATATCCGCCAATCCTTGCCGGGAATCCTGCAAAGCAGCGTAGATATAGGCGGGGTTTGAAATATTTCGCCGCTGAACCCTGCCTTTTTGCCCAATCCATACCTGCACTGTGGTCGGACTGATATGGTAGGTCAGCACCGCTTCGTTCTTCTTCAGGCTTTGAAGATAGCTCTGTAAACCGGCTTTTGACAGGTGTTCGAACTTTTTGGCAAACGGTTTACGAAGATTGATGAGTCCGCGGTTGATGTTGTCCTTCAACGCAGACAGATCCTGTCCTGGTTCAGAGTTTTCACGTTGGGCCAACTGGGTCCGCAGTTGGTCTGTATTTCCGAAAAGATTGTCCGCAACCGTGTCAGTGCCGGTATGTTTCTCGATAGACCTGATTTTACTTAGCACCAGCAGTGATGCCAGCCCGTCTGTCCTGCCCCGTTGGCTTGAGGGTGTCGCCAGCAAATCAAGATAATACTCGAACAGTTGCTCATGTCGTTCACGGTACCATGCACCCAGTACACCGGGGAGCGAATACCGCAACAGGTGGATTTCATCGACCAACCGATCCATCAGCGTTAGTGCCTCTGAACGCTGCCGATTCAAAATAAGTATCTGGACCCGCAGGAACATCGCCTCGATGGCAAACCTTGGAACACCACCGCCAACGAGCCATTGATAGGAAGTCTCGACACTGGCTTTAGTGCAAAGTGAATCTGCACCGCCACCCAGGGCGCAGAACTGCAGACGCGAGAGGTGCTGGAGATCTTTTTGCGCGGTTACAGTCGCTACCTGGTAGCCCTGTCGGAAAAAGGACTGTGCCCGTTGTCTGTTCTTGCCTGAGATAGCAAGCTCATCCAATCCCTGGTCATACAGGTAACGGGCCTTTGAGGGTCTGTTTTGACCTTGCGCCCTCCTGGCCCGACGCATCGCGTCGTACTCGCCTCTGGTGCGATAAATATTGGCCAGAATCCTCAGACCTTCACCGATATCAATCAACGAATTCGTCCGCCTTTGCTGACCGGAACCCGGACTTACCTGGGCCAGTTGCATATAGGCTATCGATTCATCCAGGCGACCAGTTTGATAAAAGACCCTGGCCAATTCAAAATTGACCTGCCTGAGAATTGCGCTGTCATTTTGATAATTCAGTGCCTGATAAAAAAAATCCTGCGCCTGCTGATAGTTAAAACTGCGAGCAGACAATCGTCCCTGTGCCAAGAGATTCAGTGCCAATTCATCACCGCTGCCCTTTTCAATCAGCTTTGTTTCCATTTTTTGCAATACTTCGCTGGAGGCTTGCTGGTTTCCCTGCAGCGAGTGTATATCCACGATACGTTCCCTGGTTGAGTTTGCCAGCTCAGCGTCACCCACCAACTCGGCAATTTTCACAGCCAGTTCAAATTGGCCAAGCGCTTGTTTGGGAAACAAGTCGGCGGCGTATTCAATACCACTGAGATTGAGTGCATGAGCCTGCTCAAAATGAAACCCCATGGCATCCGCAAGCGCTGCTGTTCTTGACAGGCTTGTCTGTACGGGATCAGGGCCATTTGCACGGATACTGAGTGACCCGCTGCGTTTAAGTTGGATCAGCGCGGCACTTTGTAGTTGCAGCGTGGCCAATTCTATTTTCTGCAAGCGTACACCCTTGAGTTCAGTCAGTATCTCCCGGGTCATGCTGTAAACAATACTGTAATCATGCAGATGAAACTGGATCAGGTGTGCCGACAGGTAACTGGCCCATAAGCGCATTTCCATCATGCCGAACTGCTGGAACAAGCGGCCTGCATTGACCAGGCTATCGATTTTGACCGTCCAGTTCGCCTCACTGGCATCACGGGAACTGAGCATTCCGTAGGAAAGCATTCTATAAGCCCGGGATACTGCCTTGCTTCTATCATCCCATATCTTCAAGCGGGTCAATTCGAGACCGAACTCACTACGAGCAGTATGCTGATATGAGCTGACTTCAATATCCAGTTGACGGAGACTCTTGGGCGCGTCTACATACTGAAACAGCGGAATGATACGACTGCCCGGGACGGACGAGACCAGTAAAGCTTCATCGTTCTGACCGGTAATTCTGGATTCAAACTCAGCCTCGAATGCATTGATCGTAATCAGCAGGTCTTCATCGGCGGTCTGCTGAATAAAATACTCCTTGCTGAGCAGATTTTCATCTTCCTGTGCGACCGAAACCACAGGGACGGTGATATCAACCAAAAATATGGCAAATAGCAAAAGGTAATAGAAGGAATACCTGTGGGTCAAAAAATCAATTCCATGATTGAAAGCTCATCATTCGTATTTTACCTGACAGTATCGATGGGGTCCTTTTAAACAAGATTTTAACGTAGCCTGTTCTCAAGGTAGGTATCATATGTCCTTTGGAGCTCAAAAACAGTGCAGATAGCATTGAACATAAACACTATCTGTGATGTCAACAGTAGCAATCAACAAAAGTACTAAAAATTCTTGAGAATCCCTGACAGAGAAACTGCAGTTTTTTCGACTTCGGCCATTGATTTGTTCGCCTCAGCCCTTGGAGCGTTCATTCTGCTGGTGATGCTGCTGTTTCCGTACTATCGCCATGCCGGTCCCGACGATTCATTTTCCAGGACCCAGGACATCATGGAGAAGCGCCGTCTGGCCTCCGGACAACTCCAGGACCTTAAAACCAAACAGGAAGATCTCCAAAGCGAACTTGATCAACTCACTCAAACCAACCAGGGTCGGGAACAGCAAATATCCCGGCTTAGAAAACAATTGATGGATATCAACAACCAACTGGCAGCAATACCTGTCAGGATTACCGAGCCGGTTGAGATCATCACACCTGAAACGGAACCCAAAGCCCTGACCGCCGGCGTCGAGTTTTCCATCCTCGGCCTGGCGACCCAGGCAAAATCATTCGTTATTGTCGTGGATATGTCAGGCAGCATGCTCCAATACGAAAAGCTGATGATTGAATCGGTGCTCGAAATTTTGAAACCACTGAATGAAACCAACCAGTTCGCCATTGTCGGTTACCATGGCAACCCGCAACCGGTATTGTGGAGCTTTCCCAATGGCAACAGACTGGTGCCGGCGACACAAGAGAACCTTGAACTTGCAAAGTCCTTTACCCAGTCACTGGTGCGTAAGTTCGTCGGTTCAACACCCACGCACTTTGCCTTGCAAGCCGCCCTGGAATACCCTGCAAGCTCCGTTATCCTGATGAGTGATGGTGAACCGAACAGCCCACCGGGTTTCATCATTGAGAATATTACACAACTCAACCAATTCCGGCGGACGGAAATTCACACGGTGGCGATTGGCCAATATACACATAACCGCAACCTGGTCCTTTTCATGCAAACACTCGCACGTTTGAACGGTGGTGATTTTGTGGGTGTTTCAAAATGAGATCACGGCTCAAGAATTTCGGTGTATTTTCATTATCAGCCATCGACCTGTTCGCCTCTGCCATGGGCGCTTTCATCATCATCACCATCATCCTGATGCCGGATTACCAGAAAGAAGTCAGGCTGGAGGGGCACCTGGAGTACATCGAGGCACTGGCGGGGCAGACGGATGCGCTTCTGAACGATTCAGAGCTGGGTATCAACAGCACCAGCGAGGCATTGAGCAAGGCCGAGACCCGTCAAATGGAATTGCAGGCCGAACATGAGATCATGTCGGCTGAACTGGAAACAGTAAATGCCAAATTACAGGCGAGAAATGAAGAACCTCCACCGCCACCGCCGAGTCCTGAGGAAACGAAAGAGGATGAGGGAAGCCACCTGGTGACTTTCCGGTTTCTGGGGCTGAAGACTGACAAGACCCGTATCCTGCTGATGATTGACATGAACAAGTACCTCGCAGAACACCAGGCACTGGTGTCTAAAACCGTGGCAAGGGCGCTTGAATCGTTGCGGGACGGTTATGAATTTGGAATCCTTGGTTTTCAACAACTGGACTCCGGTCCACGCTACCACCGCTGGCCGGAAGATGGAAGTTTAGCACCCATGAACAACAGGAACTGGGCGCAGGCCCTGACCTTCGTGCGTCAGTTGGGTGGAAAATTTGAAGGCTCAGCATCCTTACAGGGTGCTTTTGCGCAAGCCTTTGCCAGCCAGGCTGATGCCTTGATTCTAATCAGTGACGGGCTTCCCAACCCGGCCTATAACAGTGGTTTGCCACCACGGGCATTAATCCAGGATATCGTCCTGCACAACACCCAGAACAAAGAAATTCATGCGGTTACCATCGGCGACTATTTCAAATACAAGGGAACAGTAGAGTTCATGGAAAATCTGGCAAAAGCCAACTCGGGCAGTTTCCTGGCGTTGGCACCATGATTCGCTCCCATCTCAAATGTTCGTATGCATTATACTGGGCGCTGCCTGATTGTATGATCAAAAACCCCCTGCGACCCTTGGAAAACCAGGTTGATGTAAATATCCCGGCGGTGGGGGCCTGATCCCGTGGATACCGAAATGCAAACAAAGACATGTGGAAGTGAATCACCCTGTGACATCGTCCTTGAGCATCCGGGCATATCGCCGCTTCATGCCCGTATTGAACTGGCAGATGATGGCCTTGTCTGTGTTGTGGATGATGAATCAGATAACGGCACATTTCTGAACCGGAATGATGTCTGGATACGGGTCATGAAAGTCACCTTGTGTATCGGTGACCGTATCCGATTCGGAGATATCGAAGTGCCGATTGAGCAGCTCGTCTCGGTTTTTGGTAACGAATCCAATGCCAAGCTTGAAGCAAGGCATTTTACACCAAGACAGGTCAGTGGTGGTGCCACGACGTTTGTAAGACATCATGACCACGGACCCGTACTGCAAAAACCCAGGCGCAACCCCAAGACGGGTAAAATTGAAGAAGACCGCCCCTGACGGGCCACACACCGGAATTAAATTACAAAGGTTTACGTTTAAGAATGACACGTCAAATTACAATCCTGGTCAGCGTAGTATCAGCAATCCTGGTCATCGCTCTAATGACAAGAATACTCCCGCCCGACGCGGCAGCCATCATGTTGGACGTTAATCGTGCTTCGTGGCCAATCACGGTTCAGAATATTCTCTGGATTGCCTTTTTTATCGGTTTAGGTGAGTTATCAATTCGCTGGCGTGCAGGCCGACTGGAAGAAAGCCAGTTTGAACGTAATTACCTGCCGCTCGATGAAGAGACAGTGCTCCGGCCCGGTGACGATTTAACCCCGGTTTACCAGAAAGTCCGTAGCAGCAAATACCGCAATGTGTGTTTTCTTCCGCGTTTAATCGAAAGATGCGTGCTCAATTTTAACCTGGGTCAATCAGTGGACCAGACCAATTCGCTTTTGAATTCCAGCCTTGAGTTGTTTCTGCATGAACTTGATTTGCGTTACAGCATGATCCGTTACATCACCTGGCTGATTCCTTCGCTCGGGTTCATCGGCACCGTTATCGGCATCATGCTCGCGCTTAACTATGCAGGTGACCGGGCCAATGTTGAAAGTCCGGAAATGCTATACCAGGTCACGGAAAGACTGGGTGTTGCCTTCAGCACCACGCTGGTGGCGCTGATCATGGCGGCTATCCTGGTTTTTCTGCAGAACCTGATCCAGGGCAAGGAGGAAAACACACTTAACAGGTCGGGGCAATATTGTCTCGACAACCTGATCAACCGGCTTTATTCCCCCTGATGCTGCCCGGTTCTTTTAACGGTCTCAATCCGATGTTGAGAAAATTTTGCAGTCGATTGTTGGCGATGTTATTACTCGCCCCGGCTTTACCAATGGTTGCCAATGCCCAACAGGTACAACCCATGTCCCCATCGGTTGTGCTTGTTCTCAAACTCGTTTCCGCGACTCATGTAGAACCCACTACCGGTATCGTTGTCGCCGATAATGGACTGGTTTTGGTACCGGCAAACTTTGTTTTATCAGGTGGTGAAATCATCGTGTTGGATGGGGGCACTGACATCATC
>CBDTVF010000060.1:0-10837 GCA_965363775.1 uncultured Gammaproteobacteria bacterium | reverse complement strand
TCTGCTCTACGTGGCACCCGAACGCATGATGCAAGCGGGTTTTATTAGCAGCCTGGAGCACATCCCACTGGCGTTGATAGCCATCGACGAGGCCCATTGTGTCTCACAATGGGGACACGATTTCCGACCGGAATATGCGGCACTTGGTGAGTTGCGGGAATACTTCCCCAACGTTCCATTAATCGCACTTACAGCGACTGCCGATCCACAGACCCGTGATGACATTATCCATGTGCTCGGGTTAAATGATGCACGTCTTTTTACAACCAGTTTTGACCGTCCGAATATTCGTTATACCGTGTTGGATAAACACCGCCCTCAAAGTCAGCTGAATCGTTTTTTGGGTTCCCATGTTGACAGTTCCGGTATCGTATATGCCCTGTCACGAAAACGGGTGGAGGAAGTAGCCTGTTATCTGAATGAGCGGGGATATTCTGCTGCTGCCTACCACGCCGGACTTTCAGCGGACATACGACGTGATGTGCAGGAACGATTCATACGTGATGATGTACAAATCGTTGTTGCCACGGTGGCATTTGGCATGGGTATCGATAAACCCAATGTGCGTTTTGTGGTCCACTACGATCTGCCACGTCACATGGAGGGCTATTATCAGGAAACAGGCCGTGCCGGTCGTGATGGACTGGCAGCGGAGGCGCTATTGCTATTTGGTACCCAGGACGTGGCCACGGCACGTTACCACCTGGATCAAAATGGCAATGAAAGTCAGCGCCGCATCGACTCGCATAAGCTGAATTCCATGGTGGGGTTCGCCGAAAGTCTGACCTGCCGACGCCGTGTGTTGTTGAATTATCTCGGCGAGCAAATGGAGACAGATTGCGGCAATTGTGATATTTGCCTGAATCCACCGGAGCAATATGACGCGACCGAAGCGGCGCGTAAAGTACTGTCATGTGTTTATCGTGTCGGTCAGAGCTTTGGTATCAAGCACGTGGTTGACGTGTTACGCGGTGCGGACAACGAGCGAATACGCAAGTTTAACCATGAACGACTCACAACTTACGGGATCGGCATGGAGTACAGCGCAGCCGAGTGGTTGTCTATCGTGAGACAGTTGATCCACCGTGGTTACCTGATCCAGGATATCGCTACTTTCTCGGTGCTGAAACTGACACCGCAGGCGCTGCTTTTATTACGGGGTGAAGAGACACTGGAGTTGGCACGGCCACGACTACAGGAAAAAACCAGGAAAAAGAAAAGAAAATCCGGGCCGATCGCCGAACTTAGCGAGGATGATTTGCGTTTGTTTGAAACTTTGCGTGAGCTGCGCAAACAACTGGCTGCTGAGCAGGGGGTGCCACCTTATGTCATCTTTGGTGATGCCGCCCTGGTTGAAATGAGTCGTGAAAGACCGATGGATGAAGATCAGTTTCTGGAGATTAATGGTGTGGGCCAGGTCAAGCTGGAACGCCATGGCAGTACTTTTCTGGATGCGATCGCCTGCGACGAAGCCTGATTGATGATAAGAGTTGCTGTTACCGGAGCATCCGGTCATATAGGAGCAAACCTGGTCAGAGAGTTGATCGGTCGGGGTTATGAGGTGGTGGCACTGATCAGGAATACCTGTGATGCCCTGGAAGGACTCGATGTGACTAGGGTTCACGGTGACATTTCTGACCGGCAAAGCCTGTCCACGGCATTCAAGGGCGTTGAACAGGTTTATCATCTGGCCGCGTTCATCTCAATTCAATCCGGTGACAATGAACAACTTGAGTTGGTCAATATTGAAGGAACACGTCATGTTCTGGAAGTCTGTCAGTCCGAGGGTGTTTCTACTCTGATTCATTTTTCAACGATACACGCACTCGAACTGGCACCCCTGGATCACGCCGTGACAGAGGAAAATCCTTTACTCGGCCCCAGGACAGGTCACGGTGGTGACTATGACTATTCAAAAGCGCAGGCGGAGCGACTTGTCAGGCAAAATAGCTTTGAATCCCTGAGTACCCGCATTGTTTATCCAACAGCTGTATTTGGCCCGAATGATTTCAAGTTGTCATTGTTCGGTCAGGCGATTGTCAAGATGGCACATGGCCGTTTGCCGGCATTGGTGACCGGAGGTTTTGACTGGGTTGATGCCCGCGATGTAGCCTGGGCTGCCATTGAGGCTGCAGAAAAGGGTGGCGATGGTGACCGGTATATCCTCTCGGGGCACTATCTGAACATATCCGAAGTCGCTGCGGTCATATCAGAACTGACCGGTGTTGCTGCACCCCGTTATTCCTGCCCCACCTGGTTGGCCAGGTTTTTTGCACCTGCGATGGGTGTTTGGGCGCGTTTACTGGGTGAGGCTCCAATATACACACGGGATTCACTGGCGGCACTGTCTACCAACAAGGTCATGAGCCACTCAAAAGCAGCAGAAAACCTGGCTTATCAGCCACGTCCCTTTCGTCAATCAATGAAAGACGCACTGACATTCTATTCAGAACACGATCCAAAACAGGCGATGAACGATGGAGGCTGAATCCGCCTTGCAGATGGAACATTATCTGACCCTCTCGTTTGACTGGGTTGCCTATGGCACACTCGCGCTTGCACCACTGGTCTTTGTCGTGCTTTTTTATGTCAAGGCGCCATACGGTAGACATATTCGTCGTGGTTGGGGGCCGACGCTGGATAACCGCCTGGGCTGGTTTATCATGGAGTCCCCGGCCGTGCTGGTTTTTGGTGGCATCCTCGTTTGTTACGGTCAGCTGAATGCAACAACGCTTTTGCTGTTTGCACTTTGGCAACTTCATTATTGCCACAGGGTATTTGTTTACCCGTGGACGCTGAAAAAAGACAAAAAAATGCCCTGGTTAATACTGGTGATGGCAGTGATATTCAATACAAGTAACGGCTATCTCAACGCTTGGTCCATAGCCAGTCAAAGTGACAAATACAGTGATCTGTGGTTGACCAGTCCCCAGTTTATCATTGGCGTCATGGTCTTCTTTTCCGGCATGGTGTTGAATAAGATCTCGGATAAGCAGTTGTCAGGTTTGAGCCGTAGCAAAGAGGCAAATGGTGCCTATCAAATCCCCTACGGTTTTGCATACCGATGGGTATCATGTCCTAACTACCTGGGTGAGATTCTCCAATGGCTCGGTTGGGCTATAGCCGTTTGGTCTCTCGCCGGTTGGATATTTGCCATCTGGACGATGGCCAACCTCGTGCCACGGGCCATCGCTCATCACCGCTGGTACCGGCAGGAGTTTGACGATTATCCTGCAGAGCGTCGTGCTTTGATTCCTTTTTTGCTCTGACCCGACAGATTCATAAAGCAGAAAGCTCCGTTGACGATGCGCGCTGCCGTTTTTGGCGGTCAATGGCTACTAGTTGTGAATTCCAGAAACGTTGCTCACATCGGTAGTGTGCATGGTGGTGCGGGGTAGTGCTATTCAGGACACGCTCGAGCCGTCCATGGGCGCTCGTTAATTCGTTCCCGACGAATTACGGTCCCGAATAGCACTACCCCACACCACCTGAGAACCGATGTGCCAACTCACAGCGATATTGACGCTCCGCACCCATCAGGTGGGTGCCGCACATCGCTCAATTAATCGAA
Source organism: uncultured Gammaproteobacteria bacterium (assembly GCA_965363775.1). GTDB lineage: Bacteria > Pseudomonadota > Gammaproteobacteria > Xanthomonadales > SZUA-36 > SZUA-36. Next base: position 7,266 of record CBDTVF010000060.1, on the reverse strand, counting down.
CTCTATACTTGCGCTCAACGATGCTGCAGCGCACTAGCTGGATATTCCTTCTTCGATTGTACTAAGCCTGTTTCGTAGCTCTTCCAGTTGCGTTTCGAGTTCAGTTACCCTGGCATCCAGATCGCTTGAAAGTCCTGTTGCCACATTTTCCTTGGGTAGAGCAGGAATATCCGGTTCACCACTAAGCAGGTGTGCGTAACGACCTTCTTTCTGGCCAAGCTGGCGGGGCAGGGCGGTTGCCAATGGAGGTTCTTGATCGATCAGATGTTTCAGCGCAAACTGCACGTCATCCAGATCGTCAAAATCGAATATCCGGTGTGAATGGGTTTTCAACTCATTCAGGGTTTGCGGACCACGTAACATCAAGGTGCACATCAGGGCGATACCCTGACTGTGTAATTTCAGGGCCTTGTTGACGAGATGCTCATACTTCGGTGCCCGTGCACCCCATTCCTCTCTCACCATGTCCATGGCTTCGAGTTCACGAACGGTGTGGCCAACCTCTCCCTCGCTATAATTGACAACCGGGTTGCGCGAAGACTTTTGATTACAGGCATTGCGTAGCGAATTCAGTGTTAACGGGTACTGGTCAGGTGTGCTCTCTTTCTTTTCCATCAGGCATCCGAGTACCCGTACCTGGATTGGGGTCAAAGTGTCCACAGAACTACTCCGTTTATGAATTAAGGGTATTCTAACCGAACGCCCCTAAAGTGGACATCGATGTGCAGGCGAGGGTTATTTAACTAAAATCCTCAGTGCCCGAATAAAAACAGCTACCCAATGATGAGTCGCCTTTTTTTCATCAGTTTGTTTTGCCACGGCATTTGCACTATCCCGGCTGGGTTTTCGCCGGTCTTCTTAACTATTCAGCCAACACCGTTTCATTTATTTCGATACTGACTACCTGGCGTGAACCGACAAATACCTCACCCGTTTGGCCGTGAATGGACAATACATCACCCGTATGTACCGTATGCGCAACCTCGCCATCGGATCCAATGATCGTGGCTTCATCTGATTTGACTCTAAGTTCCGGTACACCCAAAACAGCGCTGTACGATCTGTCTTCGATCCCGTGCACACAAACCGCGGCGTGTGAGGTTGACCCCCCCCTGGCTGCCAGCAAACCGTCAACCGACAGGATAAGCGGGATTTCATCAGGAACCGGATTTTCCAGTACCAGCAATATGCCATCCGGCTTGTCATTGTTGCCGTCAAGATTATCCTCGTTGTATTCCGCTGTCAGACGTTCAACGTCTGCCTGGTTGAATGCGACCAGGCCGCGGAAAGGCCCACCGCTGATACCAATCCCACGGCCCGATGGTTTACCTGTCTCCTTGAATGTTCGTGGACTAAGATAGGATTCCATCTGCGCGCTGCGTGCCTGCAGGATACTGAGTACTCCGCGCTCAACAGTGAACTCAAGTTCAGCATCAGAACCGAGAAAACGTCGCAAGCGGGCGCTGACATGATTGAGCTTGCGTTCCAGCATGGGAGCCAGGCTGTGCAGGGTTTGTACCGATTCGAATGATTTGGCTGCAGTCGTACCACCTACCAGGTCGTCGCCACAGGCGCTAAACTTTACATCGCCGGTAAACTCCCTGAAGCCCGTGGCTCGCATGCGCGTATTCGGTATTACGCCAGTCAACGAGATACTCATCTCGCTGATGCCGGGATTCAGTTCCTCGGTATTGGTGCGGTTACCGGATGCCATTTGCTGAACGATTGCCGCAGTGTGCCAACCATCGCTAAGATGTTTGATGTCCCGATATTGGCAAGCCCGATTACGATCCCAGGAGGCATGTACTGCCTGCAGGGCGGTTTGCAACTGCAGTTCGGCATCGTTGATGATCGATTCAAGTTGATCCCCGTGACCAGCCTCACGGATCGCATCCTTGCTCGCCTCGACCACTTCGCGCATAGCCGCGCCGGGCAAGTTAGTCTTGAGCACCACGCTATGGCGGCGCTTGATTTTTTCAATCAGGTCCAGTGCCTCGAGATCAAGATCCCAGACCGCTGCTGAAAAAGACACCAGGAATCGTCGATAGGCATCCCAGGCGTACCACTCATCCTCAAGTGCCAGTCCTTCTGCTACGGCATCAGTCATGCCAACAAAGACCATGGTTGCCAGCATTCCTGGCATTGAGAAGACTGAGCCGCCACGTACTGCGAGTAAAAGTGGTGCACTAGAATCACCGAGTCGCAACCTGGTGTCCTCGTTGCTTTCAATGTCTTTTTCCAGCAAACGTACATGCTGCAAAACTTCGCTCTCAAAATGCTGCTGCTCGCTTTTGTGGAGGCCAAGCCGGGGAAGCACGGTTGGAATGATGAAACCGTCACGGGTTGGAATTCCGAGGTAGGCGATGTAAATCAGGCCACTGCCCTTGCCACCAAAACGTCCCTGCAGGCTGGCAGCCTGCCTGTCTTCAACACGTTGCTTGATATCATCGATATGCGACAGGTGAACAAAATTCCAGGGGTCCTCGCCGGTGGGACCAAAATCCGTGTCCTTCTTTGTGCGGTCATTTTCAGATAGATAGGTTCGAGCCAGATCGGAAAAATGAACCAGGCTGTTGAGGTCATGCATGGTGCGCTGGAAGTTGGCCAGCACCGCGCGCATTTCGTCTGCTCCATAACCGAGGTGTTCGGCCATGACTTCGTAGGCGTTGCTGACCCGATGTATGAGACGATGATAATTTCGCTGGATTTGCTCCAGCACATCAAGTAATTCAGAAGGTTTGCGTGCAGGGTTAACAAGCATGATGGATAAATCCCACAGTTCGCGTGAGAACAGGCCATCGAGATCCAGGTTGCCAGCACACAGATGGACTATTCTCAGACACTCATCAAGCGCTACACCGTTCTCCTGGTAACCGGATGCGACATGCCTTAAGGAGAAAAAACCCAATTCTTCCAGGATACAATCTAGTTGGTGTAACAGGTAGCGCTGGCTGTTAAACACGCCGCTGCCAACCAGTGATTCGAGTTCACGTCGAAGACTGCAACTGCGTTTAAATGCACTGAATTGTGTTTCACCTTGATACAGGTTGATTAACTCATCAAGGGCCTTGAAAAGTGCGTCCTGGTGATCAGAGCGGATATGATCACAAAACTCACTAACTGCTTGACGAGATTGCTGTTCTATCGCCTTGGCTGAAAAGCCCTCAGTACCAGGTAGCGACGCCTGCAGGATCTGTAACCGTGCATCAAACGGATCACCTGCACCTGATGTCCAGTTTCCATCACGTAGCTTGGCTGCGAGGCTGCGCAGACGGTGTTGGTACACCCAAGGATTTTCTGCCCTGATGCCCTTTTCAATCAGTGACTCGAGTTCCACTTCCATGGTATTAGTTGATCCACAACGAAGGAGTTCATCTGCATAGGTGTTGCGCCACTCGGTAAGGCGGTTTGTAATCTGCGAACTGCCCAGGAGTTGTTCAAGGTTGCTAACGATTCGGTTGACCAGTTGGCTTACTTTGTCGTCAGAACGTACAGCTTCATCGGCCGGGCAGGGGATCTCGCGTTCCGGGTCCGGGAAGTCAGCTACATGTGTTATTAGCCATTGTTGGTAGGCCCGTGCCAGCATGAGCGTGTGTTTACCCATGGCATGGTGTGTGCTTCTGCGAATCTCGTTGGCAATTGCGCTGCCACGTACATGTACTTCTGAAAGGTCGATGGTGTCCTGCCAGACCTCGTCGATCAGTTTTGGCTGTGAGACCATGCCTGAAATGCTGCGCACCAGGATACTGGTCGGCAAACGTAGACGCTCCGCAAAGGGGCCATTCATGAACTCTGCCAATTCGAGACGTACTCGACTGATCTCGGGTTTCAGGTTCTTGGCGCCGGGCGTCCCCCGATAGGAACTGCTACACAGACGCGCGACCAGGAAACGCAGCAAATACACGGCCTCATGGCGACTGCCGCAGTTATTCAGACGATTGAGTAAACTGGCCAGGTCCCGCAGACGTGCGACCTGAATGGTTGGCATATCATCTACATGCAAATGATAAATCTCACGCTCCAGGTCAATGACCTCATCTCCCTGTCCTGCAAGCCTGATGATCAGGGCGTCGGTGATAAGTGTGCCATGTGGCAGACGCAGTTTTTCTATGACATGTTTGGCATCTCTTTGTAAGAGGTAAATTGTCAGGTGGCCATGCGCATCGTAGGGCACGACCAGGCTATTGCCGGCTTTGAAGATGCGGTGGTTGGCAATTTCAAACATCCTGTAGCGCTGACTGAGAAAAGACATTGTCTTCAAATAAAGACGCAAAGCTACCTTGTATTCTTCCTGGTGCTCACCCTCGGTGCCTGGGGTCAGGTAGGCATCGACCAGTGCGCGATTCAGCAGATCGATTTGTCCTTGCTCCGGGTCGCTGAAAGATTCCCTTTCATCCGGAACGATGTTGATATCGTCATATGTGGGTGTTTGCACTGTCATTTCCTTATCAGCGATGTGCGGAAACTCTGGAGTCCGTACCCTCTTTGAAAAGAAACTATATCCACGGGGCTTGAGTGCAGCAATGACTTGAGTCATTTTTTGTTCGTGCTGCGCATGCACTCTTCGAGTGAGACAGCATTCACATTTGTTGAGAGACATTTAATTCGCCAATGACTCAGATCAGCAGGCAATATCTCGTGGATTGTGTAATATTGTCAGATTAATCGAATCGTTGAAGAGAATTGTAATGGGTGAAACAAATATCAAGCCATCAAATCAGGTTGCACGTGCGATAGCTTCCGGTTGTTCGGTGGTTTATGTGGTGACCTGGGAGGAGGAACGTCTTGAGAGCATGCTTGTCAGTGCATCGGAGACGCTTTTCGGAGATGACCGGCCAGTTTGGGTATGGTCTGCGGCATTGGGATTTACTACAGGTCCTGGCCGTGAACACAAACTGCTTGATCCGGTCGATGCACTGTCTTTTATTATCAATGAAAAACCGGACGCGATTTGTCTTTTCAAAGATTTGCCAGTGCATTTTAAGGCAAACCATGCATTGATTCGTGCGATGCGTGATGCCTACGATTCATTCTCCATCCGACCGGGCTCGCTGGTGGTATCGCACCCCTGGAATATTTGTCCGGCTGAATTGAGCAAGGAAATTTTTTTGCTGGAACTGGCCTTGCCGGATTCGGACGAATTGCTGGGTTTGTTGAGTTCAATGAACCAGGATTCCAGTTTAAAAGGGGAGGTTTCCGAAGACTGGCTCGGGCGGGTAGCAGCAGGTATGCACGGCTTGTCACTGAACGAAGCACGGGATCTGTTCCGGCAGATGTTGAGTGAGTCAGTGGTAGATATTGATGCGGCACTGCACGAGATAAACCTGGCCAAGGCACAACTCCTGATGAAGGAGAACTGCCTCGAAGTGGTAACCAAGAGATACGATATCGACGAAATTGGCGGTCTGGATAAACTCAAGGCCTGGGTCGTCTCGCGTCGCGAATTATTCAGCAAGGAAGCTCAGGAAGCCAATATCCAGGCACCAGCCGGCATATTGATGATGGGCGTCAGTGGCTGTGGTAAATCGTTGGCGGCGAAAACCATCCCGTCCGTTTGGGACCTGCCACTTATTCGCCTTGATATGAACAAGATCATGTCGGGTGGCTGGGGTTCACCTGAGGTTGCATGGGAACGCTCAATACGTGCCGCTGAGAGTGCCGCACCGGTGGTGCTGTGGATCGATGAAATCGAGAATAGTTTCGGTTTTCTGAACGATTCCGCAACTTCCGGAAACATGACGATTTTCTCATCCTTCCTCACCTGGATGCAGGAGAAACCACCGAATGTTTTCGTGGCCGCCACTGCCAACAGGATCGAAATACTTCCACCGGAGATGATCCGCAAGGGCCGTTTCGACCAGTTGTTTTTCGTAGATCTACCGGAAGTACCGGCTCGTATGCAAATCCTGAGTATCCATATTAAAGGCCAGGGAGGTGATCCGGATGAATTTGATCTCGAACACCTGGCCGGAATCGTAAACGGCTGGACAGCCGCCGAGATCGAACAGATGGTCAAGGCGGCGCGAATTGATGCCTTCACCGAAGGCCGTGAGTTTAACTACGATGACATTATCCACAATATCTATCGTATTGTGCCCTTGTCCAAGACCATGTCCGAACAACTCAATGCACTGCGTATCTGGTCACATAACCGCGCTACCCGTGCAAACTGATGAAGGGGACATCAGGACTTGAGCTATCTGATGTCCATGGAGATAATTAAAACTTAATAATCAAAGTGATACATAATAATGGTGAGAAATAACATAATCTTGGTGTTAATGTTTTTATTAAGCCTGTTTGCCGCTAACGTGCAGGCTGAAGGTGATGCCACCAGGGGGCAGGAGTTGGCAGAATACTGTGTTGATTGCCATGGTGATGACGGTCTGGGTGACGAAGATATTCCCACGATTGCGGGCATGGAAGCAGCAGATATGCGCAAACAGCTACTGGACTTCAAATCGGGTGCGCGGGTAGACGAGTATGAAATGATGGTGGAAACCGCAGCTGATCTCAGTGAACAGGATATAACCGATCTGGCGGCGTACTTCTCGACTCTGCCTGGAAAATAAGCGCTACAGCGATGCTGACAGCAATGGGGCCAACACGATTCATTTTGGCGCGCCATTTGACATACATTAGGGTATCATAATGTTCCATGACCAGGCCCAGCAGGTAAGCACCTATGTCCAAGCCGATACATGACCCTCTGTCGAAGAAAGTTGATAACGAAAGCCGTATAGAATTCAAGAATACGACCTGCTATATGTGCGCCTGCCGATGCGGCATTCGCGTGACCTTGCGGGATGGCGAGGTCCGCTATATCCAGGGCAACCCGGATCATCCGCTCAACAAGGGTGTGATCTGTGCCAAGGGTTCAAGCGGCATCATGAAACAGTACAGCCCGGCACGTTTGACCAAGCCTTTGTTGCGTAAGGCCGGCAGTGATCGCGGTAAAAGTGATTTCGAAGAAATTTCCTGGGACAAGGCCTTTGAAATCATGGAAGAGCGCATGGGTCACTTGCGTGGCACCGACCCCAAGAAACTCGCCCTGTTTACCGGTCGTGACCAAATGCAGGCATTGACCGGTTTGTTCGCCAAGCAATACGGTACACCCAACTATGCGGCACATGGCGGGTTCTGCTCGGTCAACATGGCTGCGGGTATGATTTACACCATTGGTGGTTCGTTCTGGGAATTCGGTGGGCCGGATCTGGAGCGTGCGAAATTGTTTGTCATGATTGGCACCGCAGAAGACCACCATTC
>CBDTVF010000059.1:0-10967 GCA_965363775.1 uncultured Gammaproteobacteria bacterium | reverse complement strand
GTCAGATACAGATCGCCCGGGGTATTCTCCTCAAAGACCCCGAACTTCGGATTGATTCTCAGGCCGACGTCAAGTGCCACGGGTATGCCATACAATGCCGTATCACCACCGAAGACCCTGAAAATGGTTTTCAACCGGACTACGGTACCTTGATTGCATATCGCAGTGCCGCCGGTTTTGGCATTCGTCTGGATGTTGGCGCGGCTTACACCGGGGCACGTGTCTCGCCGTTTTTCGATTCAATGCTGGTCAAGGTGACGTCCTGGGGTCGCACGCTGGATGGTGCGGTCTCACGTGGCCACCGGGCCCTGCGGGAATTTCGTATACGCGGTGTGAAGACCAATATCGGCTTCCTGCAAAATGTTCTGCATCATCCAACATTCGTATCGGGTAGAGCCACGGTTGCCTTTATCGACAATCATCCGGAGTTGTTTGAGATTACTCAACGGTTTGATCGCGCAACCAAGACACTTCGTTATATCGCAAATTTGACGGTCAATGGTAACCCGGATGTGGGTACCACCGATGTGCGCAAGGCATTTCGCAAGGCCACGGTACCTCATGTTAATCGCCTGGCTGAATATCCCCAGGGTACCAAGAACAAGCTTGACGAAATGGGTCCTGAAGCATTCTGTAGCTGGATCAGACAACAGAAAAATATCCTGTATACCGATACCACTCTACGTGATGCGCATCAGTCGCTATTGGCGACCCGGGTACGCACGCTGGATATGCTGGCGGTGGCCGAGGGTTTCGCCAAGGCAAATCCACAGGTGTTTTCACTCGAAATGTGGGGTGGGGCGACCTTCGATGTTTCCTTGCGTTTCCTGCGTGAGTGTCCGTGGCAGCGTTTGCAGCAACTGCGTGAAGCGGTGCCCAACATCCTCTTCCAGATGTTATTCCGTGGCTCCAATGCCGTTGGGTATAAAGCCTACCCGGACAATGTTATTGAGAAGTTTATTGAGAAATCCTGGGAAAACGGTATTGATGTCTTCCGTATTTTTGATTCCCTGAACTGGATCGAAGGTATGAAACGATCGATCCAGATCGTTCGTGAACGGACCGGAGGTATTGCCGAGGCAACCATTTGTTATACCGGTGATGTCCTGAACACCGACCCGGGTAACCGCTATAACCTGCAGTATTACCTCGATATGGCCAGACGTCTTGAAGACGAAGGTGCCCATATGCTGGCGCTTAAGGACATGGCAGGTTTGCTCAAACCCTATGCGGCGCAAATGTTAATCCCGGCTTTGCGATCGGCTGTGGATATCCCCTTGCACTTACACACCCACGATACCTCGTCGATGCAAAGCGCGACCCTGCTGAAGGCGATTGAAGCCGATGTGGATATCGTGGACGTCTGCCTGAGCTCAATGTCGGGCTTGACATCGCAGGTCAACATGAACTCACTGGTTGCCGTGATGCAGGGGCACGAACGGGAACAGGCATTCGACCTGGATGCACTGAACCAATACTCCAACTACTGGGAAGCCGTGCGTGAGGTTTACTATCCATTTGAATCCGGTTTGAAGGCCGGTACGGCAGAAGTCTATGAACACGAGATTCCGGGTGGTCAGTACTCCAATCTGCGTCCACAGGCCATCGCACTTGGACTCGAGCATCGATTCGAGCAGATCAAGAAAAACTACACGGCTGTGAACCGGATGTTCGGTGATATCGTTAAGGTAACACCTTCCTCCAAGGTCGTCGGGGACATGGCAATGTTCATGACAGCCAATGGTCTGGATGAGAAAGACGTGATGGCCCAGGGGGATACGCTGGCCTTTCCGGATTCGGTGATCGATCTGTTCTCAGGCAAGCTCGGTCAAATGGAGGGTGGTTTCCCGTCCGAACTTGCCGGGATGGTATTGAAAGGCAGAAAGCCACTGAGCGGTCCTCCGGGCGAAGCCCTTGACCCGGTGGATTTCGAGGCTGATTTTGCCGCATTCAGGGAAGAGTTTGATGACAGCCTGACAGAGTTGGATTTTCTCTCCTATGAAATGTATCCGGAAGTTTTTCGTGGTTACTTCGAGCATCAGAAAGAGTTTGGTGATGTCCACTATCTTCCCACCCAGGCCTTCTTTTATGGCCTCAGTCAGGGTGATGAGATCGTGGTCAAATTGCAACGCGGTAAGACCATTGTCATCCGTTACATCTACCGTTCACATACAGATGAAAATGGCTTTTGCCGTGTGACCTTCGAATTGAACGGCCAGACACGGAGTGTGCAAATACGCGATGAGACGGTTGTCCCCAAGACCGTCGCCCATCGTAAAGCCGTGGAGCGTAATGAAATCGGCTCACCGTTGATGGGTCGCCTGGCCTCGGTTTTGGTTGATGAAGGAGATCTGGTTGAAAAAGATACACCGGTCTTCGTGATCGAGGCGATGAAAATGGAAACCACCATCACGGCGCCGTTTGCAAGTACGATCAAGACTGTACATTTACAGGCGGGGGAGTTGGTTGGTCAGGCTGATCTGATTATTGAATTGGAGTGAGCTGTCGAAATAATCGGTATGATGAATACCGGTGCCACATCCGGTCTGTCTGATTGCCTGGTTGTGAATTCCAGCAACGTTGTACACATTGGTGGTGTGCATGGTGGTGCGGGGTAGCGGTATTCGGGACACGTTCGAGCCATCCATGGGCACTCGGTAATTTGTTCCCGACAAATTACGGTCCCGGATACCGCAACCCCACACCACCTGATAAACAGTGTGCTAACTCACGGCGATGTTGACGCCTCGCGCGCATCTGATGGGTGCCGCACATTGCCAAATTCATCCAACTCAAAGTGTGGACAACGTGGCTGGAATTCACATCTAGTTAGTATTTTCGTTCCCGTTTCCAGAGTCCAGAATTCCCAGCTCTATCTGGGCTTCACGTATACCCAACTCTGCGGCTTTTTCGATCCAGAAACGTGTTTGTTGATCTTCGGTGAATTGGCCGTCCACAGACGTCGTCAGAATTTTCTGGTATTCCAGTGCCGACTCATTGCCACTTTTGTGTGCCTGATTGATCCAGAAAAGAGCCTTCTCGGTATCATGAGGTACACCTTCACCGGTTCCAAAGAGCATCGCGAGGTTCATCAGGGCATCGGGATCATGCTGTTCTGCTGCTTTCTTGAACAACTCAACAGCCTTGCCCAAATCCCTGGGAAGCCCACCCTTTTCAAAATAGTACATCTCGCCAAGCCGGTACTGTGCCGGTGCAAACTCCTGCTGTGCTGATTTTTTGAACCAGTAAACTGCCTGTTGATAGTCAACATATACCGACTCGCCATTTGAGTACATCATTGCAAGATTGTATTGCGCGATGGCATTACCCAATTCTGCAGACCTGGCGTACAGATCAAAGACTTCCTCAAGTCCGGCTGACCCTGGCAATTTTATGGCGCTGTTATAATAGTCGTCAGCGATTTCTTTTGTTTTATTTGAAGAAAACCCGGTATTTATAAAAAATATGAGGCAAAAAGAAAAAATTGAAAGGCAAGTTTTGTTCATTTTGAAATCGTCTCGAATCTGCGTAAATTCATCCGCTACGCCACAACAGGCATGATACTGGAAAAGTACTTGCTGCTGTTCAATTTTCACCTTACTGTCTGAACTGATGACAGGATCAATAACAGATGTTTACATATTTTGAATACCCTCATGTCGTGACAAAGTCGGAAATCGATGAGCTTGATCATGCCGGTAATTTTCACTATATCAAGTGGATGCAGGAGGCGGCCGTTGCACACTCGACCGCCAATGGATGGTCCGCGAGAAGATATATTGAGCTGGGTGCAGGCTGGGTGGTCCGGTCCCATAACGTGACCTATCTGAAACCGGCCTTCGAAGGTGATTCAATCATCGTCAGGACCTGGGTATCCAATATAAAACCGGTGACATCTCTTCGGCACTACGAGATTCTTGATGACAGGCGAAAGATTCTGGCCAAAGCCGAGACAGATTGGGCGTTTATCAACTATCGGAAACAAAAACCCACCAGGATTCCAAAAGAAGTGTCTGCCTGTTTTGCGATAGGGGTCTAGGTTTTGTTTGTTTCACCAAGTGCCAGGTAGTTTTCAATCCCTTCAATGTGATCTTGTGCATGATGATTGACATAGATAACGGTCGTTTCCGATCCAGCACATATTTTTTCTATCAGGGCCAGCACCAGTTGCCGGTTCATGTCATCAAGACCGAAACAGGGTTCATCAAGAATCAACAAATGAGGGTGTTTGACCATCGCGCGGCATATCAATAACAGGCGTTGATCGCCATAGGAGAATTGATTGAATGGTCGTGTGGATTGATCCTCAAAACCCAGGATCTGTAACCATGACATGGCAATCTCTTTCTGCAGGTCAGTGGCCCTGGTATACAAGCCAATGCTGTCGTAAAAGCCTGAAATAATGACGTTTATGCAGCTGATGCTGACGCGATAGTCCCATTGCAATGCAGACGAAACATAACCAATGTGTTGTTTGATATCCCATATGCTCTCACCAGTACCCCGTTGATACCCGCAAACAAATATGTCGTTGACATAGCATTGGGGGTGATCGCCGGTGATCAGGTTGAGCAAACAGGTCTTGCCACTGCCATTGTGACCGGTCAGTTGCCAGTGTTGGCCTGCTTCAATGCGCCAGTTCAATTGTTCAAACACCAGGTTGTCGGTATAACGGATGCTCGCGTTGCGTATATTGACCAGCGGTTCGTTGGGCTTGAGCGCTGGCGGGGCTTCGCCGGCAATTGCACCGGGGATTTCGATATTTGTTGTTTTTAAATGAAGGAACTGAGAAAGCAAATCCATTGCGGGTTTGTCACCGGTTTCAACGGTGGCTTTCAGATGACCTTTTTCAAGCAAGGCAATATGGGTAACGAATTCCGGCAGTTCATCAAAACGATTGATAACCAGCAGCATCGGTAACTGGCCCGAAAACTGCTGCAGAATCTCGCTAATCAAAGGTATTGTTTGTGCGTCCAGACCCTCAAACGGGCCATCCATTATTAGCATCTCTGGCCTGCTGCACAAAGCGCGGGTTAGAAGAATCTTACGGGTCTCGCCGGTAGAGAGTTTGCGGAAACCCCTGTCCAGCAGTGACTCAAGTCTGAACAGGGTAATCAGCTTAGTCAGTAGTTCAGGATCAATGGAGACCTCATTGAGCATCTCACTGACGGGTGTGCCGTCGTTGATCTTGTCGGTCAAGTCGCTGTCATCACGGCGGCGTTCCCGCTTTATCAAGGCCGCCTGCGACTCAAGTGAGACGACACCGGCATGGGTAACAACACCCGTCACCGAACCGGATGTGATGTCACCGGTGCCGGTCAGCGCTGCGGCAAGGGCGGATTTACCCGAACCACTGGAACCCATGATGGCCCAAACCTGCCCAGCTTCGAGCTTCCAGTTGATATCTATCAGCGAAAACGACTCGTTAAAGCGAATGCTCGCTTTAACGAATTCGATGTTACTCAAAACGATGTCTCAATCTGGCTGGGCCAATCCCGACAGGCTCCAGGTATTAATCGATCTTCTTCATCGCACTCATGTAACCACGCAGTGTCTGCCCGATGGCTTCAACCGGATGGTTTCTGATGGATGAATTTGCCTCGATCAATAGCTGATTGTCCACGCCGTCATCAATCAGACCCAATCCACGGCCGATAACATCGGTATCTACCCGTGACATGAAGTCTGACAGTAGCGGCAGACAGGCATGATTGTAGAGATAGCAACCATACTCGGCGGTGTCAGAAATGGTGCTGTTCATTTCATACAGCTTCTTGCGTGCAATGGTATTGGCAATCAATGGTGTTTCGTGCAGGGATTCGTAATACGCTGATTCTTCCTTGATACCTGCCGCAGTCATGGTCTCAAACGCCAGTTCCACACCGGCTTTGACCATTGCCACCATCAGGATTCCGTGATCGAAATATTCCTGCTCCGGGATTTCCTGATCGGTGTTTCCGGTTTTTTCGAAAGCTGTCTCGCCGGTTTCCTTACGCCACCCGAGTAGATTTGCATCGTCGTTGGCCCAGTCTTCCATCATGCCGCTTGAAAACTGACCACCCATGATGTCATCCATGTGTTTGCTATACAAAGGACGCATGATGACTTTAAGCTCCTCTGCTAAATCAAATGCCTTGATTTTTGCAGGGTTGGAAAGACGATCCATCATGTTAGTGACGCCACCGTGCTTGAGTGCTTCGGTAACGGTTTCCCAGCCGTACTGGACCAGTTTTGCGGCGTATCCGGGCTCGATGCCGTTGTCAACCATTTTGTCGAAGCAGAGCAGGGAACCGGTCTGTAACATGCCGCAAAGTATGGTCTGTTCACCCATCAGGTCAGATTTGACCTCGGCGATAAAGGAGGACATCAAAACACCGGCCTTATGACCACCCGTGCCGGCGGCGTAGGCTTTGGCAATCGCCAGTCCGTCACCATGCGGGTCGTTATCCTCATGTACGGCGATCAGTGTGGGTACACCAAAGCCTCGTTTGTATTCTTCACGAACCTCGGTCCCGGGACACTTGGGAGCGACCATGATGACGGTAATATCATCCCTGACCTGCATACCTTCCTCGACGATATTGAAACCATGGGAATAGGCCAGGCAGGCGTTCTTCTTCATCAGTGGAACGGTTGCTGCCACCACACCGGTGTGCTGTTTGTCCGGGGTCAGGTTCAACACCAGGTCGGCTTCGGGAATCAGTTCTTCAGGGGTGCCGACAGTGAAGCCGTTTTCCGTTGCATTTTTCCAGGATTGTCTTTGATCCGTAATGGCAGCTTCACGCAATGCAAATGAAACATCCAGACCGCTATCTCTCAGATTCAGGCCCTGGTTGAGGCCCTGGGATCCACAGCCGATAACCACCAGTTTTTTGCCTGACAGGTAAGAAACGCCATCGGTAAATTCAGATGGATCCATAAATTCACACTTACCCAATTGAGCCAATTGCTCACGCAGCGGTAAGGTGTTGAAATAGTTTGCCATGTCCAGAGTCCTTGTTAATGCATGTCTTAAAAATGAAGGGCGTTACTCTAGTGCAAAACGGTTTTTACGTAAACACTAAATTTGCGTTCAGACCCGTACTAGATAAGCAGACCCATTATTCTGAGGATTTCCAACCAGCCTGGGTCGTGACGCAGCATTGCCATCGCCCAACTCAGTTTAAATTAACCACGTGCTTAACTACCGTTTTGCTCAAGGGCCTGTTTGATCACTTCGAGCAACTTGTCGGCTTCTTCGCTCTCATACCTGATTGTGCCGTCCTCATTGACCAATTTCCAGTCATTGCTCTCTATGCGCAGCTTGTTACCCTGGTAACGGGGGTAGAACTCCTCGTAGAGTTGGTTCAGGTCTTCGAGGTAGGAATCATCGGAGGCGAGTAACGTTCTCTCTGCTTCACGAACCTTTCCTTCTTTGCGAAGTCTTTTTTCTATCCTTGCTTTGAGTTCATGCACTTCTGTGTGAGGGTATATCACCAGGTCAGGTTCCGGAATATTGTGTTTCATCGCATCAAATTGATGTCTGAGTATCATCTTCTCAGATTTGGAAAGAAAGGTATCACGGTAGTTTTTCTCAGTGAATATGTGGATGTCCTCTTCCTTGATTCGATCGGTCACACCCGAATGGGGTGAGATGGTCATGTGCCACCAATTCCGGAACCTGCTGGAAAGGAAGAAAACCTGTGTGTTGTAGGCATGCTCCCTACGGTCACCATAGTAGAAATTGAGCACCAGTTCGTCGACTTCTTCAGGGTAAAAGACGAAATCCCATCTTTTTTCTATCAACCTGCACAGGGTGGTTTTGCCTGCGGAAATGTTGCCCATGATTCCGATGGTTTGTTTCATTCGAAAAGCCTCCTGGTGCCTGGAACGGCGTTTATGATGCCTTCGACGACCTGTTCAAGTCCTTCTCCTTGCCTGAAATCAATCGCTTCGGTGTCGATGATGAGGTACGGGTGTCCACATTTCATAATCCATGGCCGGTAAAGGTCATTGAGATTGGAGAGATAGGTGTTCTCAGGGCTTGCAAGTTCTGACTCTTCTCCGCGGCTCCGGCCCACTATCCTGGCTTTGAGAGCCTCCACATCGCTTTCGAGGTAGATGATGAGGTCAGGTGCGGGTTTGTTGTCCATCATCAATTTAAACAGATCCTGGTATTTTCTGTAGTCCTCTTCGTTGATGTATTCGCAGTTGTTGGAGTTCTTGGTGAAAATCTGATCCTCATAAATGCTTCTGTCCTGGGCAACCGACTGGCCTTCGCGCAGCAGTTCATTCAAAACACCCAGATCCAGCAATCTTGACAGGAAATAGGTCTCCTGGATTTTGTAGCCCCAATACTCTGCCTCTTCTTTTACTTTCAGGAATTCACCGGGGCTTTTGCCAACGAGCTTTGCACCTTTCAAACGGTCATAGGCAGTTACGGCTTTATAATATTTTTCCAGGTAGCCATGCTTCTTCACATAATCCACCTGCTCGAGGAAAGAAACGATCTTGCCGCCGGTTCTTTTTTCGAGGGCTTTTGTGAGAGTGGATTTGCCGGCAGCGATGTTGCCTGCGATTGAAATGAGAAAACTATCCATGCTTATCCTTTTTCTAAAAAGTTGCAGAAGCTGATTTCAGCTGAACCTGTGAGTAGATGGAGAAGACAAAATCGGGTCAAATTATAACCATTATTATTGCAACATTGTTCAAGAAAATAGATTCACGGGATGCACTGAAAACATCTGCGTAGTACAGTACGCTGCTTGTAGGAATCTTGGTTATATTTATGTCAGTGAGTTATCCTGAAAAAACCAGTCAAAGGAAAGGCTTTGCCGTGGAAAATAACACTTTCGGTTTAGGAAATAGCGAAAGAATCCGGCTCAAGTTCGGAAGTTATGGCATCGAAGTCCTTGAGAGCGGGCAGGGGATACGGGTTTCAAACCTGTACAGTATTGATGAAGGTGTAAAAACAAACCGTACCTTCGCTGTGGTTGCTTATCCTGACATCATTGAGCCGGAATTCGGTGCTGAACATGATTCAATTCTCAATGGGGAATCTATTGGCATAGTATTCAGAAACAATGGTTGGGTGGTTGATAAGCGCCATCAATATTTTGGGAAAATTGAAGTGCCTTCAACCAATTCAGATGTTGATGCAGTATTTGGTGATATAGGTAAGATCCAACCGGTCATTCACGTTTATTCCTTGTTTGTCAAAAAAGATAATTCTGAGTTTCGATATGCCTCTATCGCTGAAGTCCATCACCCGGAGTATCTCAATTTAGAAGACCTGAACACGATCTATGGGAGTTTCTTGGGCGGTGTCCTTGATAAGAATGAGGACGTTGATGGTTTTCTCGAAATCGTTAGAACCAAGATGGGTGTTTTTCACACGGATTAAGTTTAGAAACCAAGGCTTGATTTAGCCCAGCAGCGGGACCAAGCTCTTAATGACTTCATTGATCTCCTCAGCGGTCGTTGTCCTGCCCAGGCTGAAACGCACTGCACCCGCACCGACTTCTGTTGAAATACCCATTGCTATCAATACAGGTGAAAGCTCCACACGACCTGTATGACAAGCCGAACCTGTTGAGGCTGCCAATTCGGGCACTTGTGCCAGTAACTCATGACCTATATGACCCACGAATGACACATTGAGCGTATTGGGTAAGCATCTCCCGGTGTGACCGTTGAGCACCACCTGGTCACCGCAACTTTCCTTTAAACCAGTCCAGAGTTGATCTCTCAATGCCCTGATCCTGTCCATGGAGGAAAGATCACCAGCGAGTTCACAAGCTTTCCCAAGGGCTGCCGTCAGTAACGCACTTTCGGTGCCTGCCCGGCGCCCGAGTTCATGACCGGCGCCATGGATAAGTGGTTCGAGTTTTGTGCCTTCGCGTACATATAGTGCGCCAATACCTTTGGGGGCATACAGCTTGTGCCCGGCAATGGACAGGAAATCAACGCCGAGATCATCAACGCGGGTCGGTATCTTGCCAACTGACTGGGCAGCATCGGTATGAAATGGTATGCCGTGCTCACGCGCAATCTGTGCACAGTCCTCTATTGGCTGGATGGTGCCGACCTCGTTATTGGCGTGCATTATGCTGATAAGGCTGGTATCAGCAGTGATGGATTGAGCGAGGTCGTCGGGGTCTACACAGCCAGTGGGGTCAACTGGTAACCAGGTAATTTTCGCGCCTAAACGCTGCAGAAAACGACAGGGTTCTACAACCGCCGGATGCTCAACGCTGGTGGTGATGATATGTGGATTACGCACCTCGCTGGCAAAATAGATACCTTTCAATACATGGTTGTTGGATTCGCTTCCTCCACTGGTAAACACGATCTCGGCAGGCTTGCATCCCAGTAATTCCGCAACCTGTCGTCGCGCAGTGTCAACAATGGTATGTGCTGGTGTACCTGCCCAATGGGAACTCGACGGATTTCCGAAAGCATGATCCATGGTGCTTCGCATGACTGACTCAACGCTTGGGTCAATCGGCGTGCTGGCGTTAAAGTCGAGGTAAATTTGTTGTCGGTTTATTGAGTTCATGTTTTTGTCTATAGATAAAGTTGGTCATGACGCATTAGGAAGTTCCATCCTCTGAACAAGGCAGGCTGAAGCGCCAAGGATAGACGATCATGCCGGTAGAAGACAAAAAAGAACTGCCCTCCATGTACGCTTGCATTAAAGTACATAATCATATGTGAATAGAGTACGAGGATTCAAAATATGCCAATGACATCCCGCGAGCGCGTACTAACCGCGATCAACCATGAAGAAGCTGACCGCATCCCACTGGTTATCGGAGTCAGCAACGCCACCGGTATCAAGATGAAACCCTATCAGGGGATCAAAAAAGCTGCCGGAATAGAGGCGCCGAACAATTATCTGTACAACTGGCCGGAGCTTGGAACGGCGGAAATCGATGAAGAAACGATGCTTCGCCTGCACAGCGATGTTCGTGGTGTGCTGGATCTGG
>CBDTVF010000058.1:0-10967 GCA_965363775.1 uncultured Gammaproteobacteria bacterium | reverse complement strand
GACAGGGCTTCATTGCAACGTGGTGCCAAGTGGTACGTTAATTACTGTCTTGGCTGCCATACGATCAGTTATATGCGTTATAACCGTTTGGCTGAAGACCTGGATTTGTCAGAAGACATGGTCTTGCAGAACCTGATTTTTACCGATTCGAAGTTTGGTGAGACCATGGATATTGCCATGGATCCGGAACACGCCAAGGACTGGTTTGGCAAAACCCCACCAGACCTGTCCCTGATCGGGCGTTCGCGCGGTGCTGACTGGTTGTATGCATACCTGCGTGGTTTCTACCAGGATGGAAATGGCGGGTGGAATAACAACATGCTGCCCAATGCTTCGATGCCACACGTATTGTGGCGTCTGCAGGGTATCCAGACACCGATTTATCGACAGGAAACCAGCGCAAGCGGTTTTACCCATGAGGTCATTGATCACTTTGAACTGACAACGCCCGGCAGCCAGTCCCCGCATGAATTTGATGAAACTGCCCGAGATATTGCAGCATTCCTCGATTATGCCGGCGAACCGGCTAAATTGAAGCGCAAAGGCGTCGGTGTTTGGGTAATTTTGTTCCTTGTATTGTTCACCTTCATCGCCTATCTGCTAAAAGTAGAATACTGGCGTGATGTCCATTAATTTTGATTCGATTAATTTAGACTCGATGGCAGAGTATTGCCAGATTATCATTACGCCAACAGGAGAAATTTGGTGACAGCAGCATTAAAAGGTCGCTCTACAATGGCTCTATACTCTTCCGACAACAGTATTCACTGTCATCGGGTACGATTCGTTTTGGCTGAAAAAGGCATAAACGTCGATATTATTGATGTGAGTAACAACGAGTCAGCGGCGGCCGATTTGGCTGAATTGAACCCGTACAACGAAACCCCGACACTGGTTGACCGCGACTTGCTGTTACACAACGCCGGTGTGATTAATGATTACCTGGATGAGCGTTATCCCCATCCTCCATTAATGCCGGTTGATCCGGTTTCACGCGCCCGTTTGCGCCTGGTTCATCACCGCGTCATACGTGACTGGTACCCGTTGGTGGAAGAAATTGAAAATGCCGTTGGCAATAAAGCGGACAAGCCCAAACAACAGCTCAAAGAAAGCATCGTTGCGGCCAATGATCTGTTCAAGCATTCAGATTTTATACTCAGCGATGAGCTCAGCCTGGTGGACTGTACCCTGGCACCGTTGTTTTGGCGTCTTCCGGTTTATGGCATCAACCTCGGCCAGCCTGGTGCATCGGTTCAGGGTTACATACAGCGTCTGATTTCACGTCCTTCATTCAAAACCAGCCTGACACGCGCAGAGCGTGAAATGGTCCTGAACGCGATCTGATTCACACTACATGCAGTTTAAAGTGAACCGATGAGTTCTTCACTGGAAGGTATGACGACCAACAGGCCCTACCTGCTGCGGGCGCTGTATGAATGGATTACCGATAATGGTTTAACACCACATGTTCTGGTCAACGCCGAACTTGATGGTGTTGACGTGCCAGCGCATACGATCCAGAAAGGCAAGGTGGTTTTGAATATCGCCGGCAGTGCTACAGAACAGTTGCAGTTAGAGAACGATACCATCTTTTTCAAAGCCCGGTTTTCTGGCAAACCCCATCAAATCAGCATTCCCATGGAAGCCGTCATTGCCATATACGCCCGGGAAAATGGTCAGGGCATGATGTTTGCGCAGGATGATACACCGCGCCCTCCCGTTGATGGGTCGGACGATCCACCACCACCACCCCCCCGGTCACACCTGAAAGTTGTCAAGTAATGGTTTCGATCAGGCGGCCTTCTTCGAGGTCCAGGGTTATGGTGAAGATGTAGGATGAGGGAAAACCCATGCTGGCCACGCCGCTTCGGCGTTTGGCACCGTTGGTTGCAAATTCAAAGCCATAGTTGACCACTATGCGCGAACTCGGATTTCTTCGATCCCACGTGACAGAACTAAGTGAAACCGTGTCATCCAGTAGTTGCAGACCATGATTGCCACAAACCCTTCCGGCTGCTTTGCGGGCTCGCTGTCTTCCCTGCATCAGTTGCCACCAGGCGACAATGGATCCGGTAACAAGTAAAAATATAAACAGTTCAATCATGTTGATTTCACTCGTCTCACTAAAACGTCCATGGCACCAGTTCCACCATCGGCCTGTTTGCAGGCGGTGAATGCCAATACCTGGGGATGATCCCGTAAGACCTGCCTGGTCATGAGTCTTAGCCTGGGGCCGTTTTCAGAACGCAGGCCTTTGCCGTGAATGATTCTGACGCATTCGGGCACCTTACCCCGTGCATCGGCGATAAACTCAAGCAGGACACGATGACCCGCATCAACAGTCAAACTATGCAGATCGATTTGACGGCCTACCGGGAAGTGGCCCCTTTTCAATCTCTGCATCATTCTTATTTGTACACCATTCTTTCGGTGTGATGAGCCATCCTCATCTTCAATATGTGTTTTGTCGTCTGTTGTAGACAGGCCCGGCCAGGTGAAATCTTCCGTTACGGATTCGCGTCTGCGTTGACGAGCTGAGGTCAATGGCATCTTAGAATCTGTTGTCTGCAGTGCTTTAAGTGGCACGACATCAGCCATCTCCCGTCGAAACAGGTCTTCATCTAAATGCTGGTGTTTTGACTTTTTAACCACGTTTCGCCTATTTCCGCGTTTCGGAACCTGCCTTAAGTCCGTACAATACCACCCGGGACATTTACGACACACCAGGGTTAACACTACACTAGCAACCATATCTGCGGTTGGCGGGTGTGATTTTCAACAAGGAACGGGCAAACAGCCAGAATGAAAATACTGATTAGTAACGATGATGGCATTGAGGCCACCGGTATTCGTGTTCTGGCAAACAGTATGCGGGGCCTGGGTGTTGTGACCATTGTTGCACCGGATAAGAATCGCAGTGGGGCAAGTAATTCATTGACGCTGGATGCACCGATACGCATCAAGGAAACCGAAGAAGGGGTTTACCGGGTTTCGGGTACACCCACGGATTGTGTGCATGTCGCTTTGACAGGTCTGCTGGAAGAGGATCCGGATATCGTTGTTTCCGGTATTAATTCCGGTGCTAACCTGGGTGATGATGTTATTTATTCTGGTACGGTTGCAGCGGCAATGGAAGGGCGATTCCTCGGCTTTCCTGCCATAGCCCTTTCGTTGGTTTTTGTAGAAAACTCACAGCAACATTTCTACGATACAGCGGGTGAAGCGGCAATTCGTCTTGTCAAGCAACTACAACGGGACCCTTTGCCGGCAGATACCATACTCAATGTTAATGTGCCTGATTGCCCTTGGTCAGAAATCAAGGGATTTGAAGTTACCCGTCTTGGTCATCGTCACCGGGCAGAGCCAGCCATCAAAGCCATGGACCCGCGTGGCCGGGAAATGTACTGGATCGGACCCGCTGGTGCGGAGCAGGATGCCGGACCAGGTACGGACTTTGATGCTGTCAGGCGTAAATTTATTTCAGTAACCCCAATCCATGTTGACCTGACCCGCTACCAGGCGCTGGATCAGGTGGCAGGCTGGGTGACCGCTATCAACACTGACAAAAACCGGGACTCAGGCTTATCATGATTCATAAACGTAAGCTTCGTAGTGAAAACCGTGGTATTGGCATGACCTCGCAAGGTACGCGTGACCGCCTCGTACAAACTTTGCGGAAAGAGGGCATCAGGGACGAGCGGGTATTGAAAGCAATAACCCAGGTTCCCCGTCATAAGTTTGTTGATGAGGCCTTGTCCAGTCGGGCCTATGAAAATACCGCCTTGCCGATAGGGCAAAGCCAGACCATATCGCAGCCCTGGATTGTTGCGCGGATGACAGAGGCCTTATTGCATGGTGGTCAACCACAAAAAGTACTTGAAGTAGGTACAGGCTCAGGTTACCAGGCGGCAATTTTGTCCCACCTGGTTCCCACCGTTTTCACTGTTGAACGTATTGACGAGTTGCTGAAGTTTGCCCGCCGGCGCTTTCATGCCCTGCGTCTGAATAATATTTATGTCCGATACGCGGACGGTCATCTTGGCTGGCCCAGCCAGGCGCCCTTCGATGGCATTATGGTAACTGCAGTGGCACAGTCTGTTCCGCCCGAACTGCTGGATCAACTGGGTGTCGGTGGTTCGTTGGTGATACCAGTCGAAAGAAATGGCCAACAACGGTTGATTGCTGTGCGACGCACCGAGGATGACTTTGAAGAAACCGATCTCGGTGGAGTCGTGTTTGTACCATTGCTCAGCGGTCTGGCCTAGGGCATACAAGGGGTAGGACAGATATGTTTCTTCGTTTATATGATTGGGTCATTGATTTATCTGCCCATCGCAGGGCTCCGGCATTCCTGTCGGTGTTGAGCTTTACTGAATCCAGTTTTTTTCCAATTCCGCCGGATGTCATGCTTATCCCCATGTGTCTGGCAAGGCCCGGGAAAGGCTGGCTATATGCCGCCCTGTGCACATTGTTTTCGGTGCTCGGCGGTATGGCAGGATACCTGATCGGTAAACTGGCATTTGGCTGGATCGAACCATGGTTGATGACATCCCATTACGCCGATACCTTTACCAGTGCCGTTAGTGCTTTTGAGACCTGGGGCTTCTGGTACATTCTGCTGGCGGGTTTTACACCGATTCCTTACAAAATATTCACTATCAGTGCGGGCGTTGTCGGTATGCCATTCCTGGCGTTTATCGGTGGTTCGGTCGTTGGAAGGGGTGGGCGCTTTTTTCTTGTGGCAGCACTCATCAGGCTTGGTGGTGAGAAACTGGCATCCCGGATGCGCAAATATATTGATTTGATTGGTTGGATAATGATCGCATTGGCAGTAGTTGTGTTTGCAGTTTTGAAATTGAACGGTACATGATCATGAGAGAACTCATTGGTGTAACCGGCATCGGTCATTCGCTGATACGAACTCTGCTGATCATCCTGTATTTCACCCTGTTAGCAGGCTGTGGTTACCATCCTCCTGCGCCGATCGATGAACAATCCAATGCCATGGTGAAACGCCAGTTGAATTCAGATGGCACTTACTACGTCCGCTCGGGGGATACGCTTTACGCCATCGCTTTTGGCTATGGTCTGGATCCAATGAACATTGCGAAATGGAATGATATTTCCAGTCCCTATGTCATTTATCCAGGTCAGAGATTGCGACTTTCAGCACCGGCAGGCCGTTACGGTGGTAGTGACAGGTCATCCGATGTCATGATTTCTACCGTAAAAACACCTGGGCAGGCAACGACCAGAACGGTCAGTAGTCCGCCCAAATCTTCATCGGTTGAATCAACGCCGGCTAAATCGGAACCGGTAAAAGGCGTCAGCAAAACAACCAAAACGGTCTCGCCCGCAAGCAAATCCGTAGATCCCAAAAGCTGGAATTGGCCCACCAAAGGACCTGTGCTCAGAGGCTATGTGGCGGGTGATCCGGCGCGCAATGGACTTGATATTGCCGGTCAGGAAGGCCAGGCCATCAAGGCTTCATCCGGCGGCCTGGTTGTCTATAGCGGTAACGGTCTGATCGGCTATGGCGAGTTGATCATCATCAAACACAGTGAGAAGATGCTCAGTGCCTATGCCCACAATAAAGTCCGTCTGGTGAATGAAGGCGAGCAGGTGTCGTCCGGTCAGAAAATTGCTGAAATGGGTAGAAATACCAGTGATGAGCAGCTGTTACATTTTGAAATCCGCTCCAAGGGCAAGCCTGTCAACCCGTTGATTTATCTTCCCAAAAAATAAATCACCAACATTTATCGCCGTGATCCGTAATTGGATTGATAGTGGATGACAATGATCACGTTTTGTGACATTTGCCAAGTATTGTGATAGCTTAATTGGACGATTCTGCCGGAATTGACTGAATGTCTCGAGGCACAGGGCATGATGTTGGCAGATAGACCTGACGTTTTGTGATTCATAGATATACGGCCAGGGGGGTGGATGGGAAAAGAAAACAAGAATAAAGTCGACGTGGAAAGTTTGAAAGGCAAGTCAGCAAAGACGGGCCTCAAATTCGATCAGCCTGGAAATGCCAACGCCAGGCGCAATAGAGTCCACCATGGTGACGTCACCCGAATCTATCTCAGTGAGATCGGACGTGCCAATCTCCTGACTGCGGATGAGGAAAAGTCCCTGTCGCGTGCAGCGCGCGAGGGTTGCATGGCCAGTCGTCAGCGTATGATTGAATGCAATCTTCGCCTGGTCGTGAAGGTGGCCCGTGCTTATATCAATCGTGGTTTACCTTTACTTGATCTGATCGAGGAGGGAAACCTGGGTTTGATACGTGCAGTTGAAAAATTCGATCCTGAAAGAGGTTTCCGCTTTTCCACTTATGCAACCTGGTGGATCCGGCAATCGGTAGAGCGTTCCATCATGAATCAGTGCCGTACGGTGCGCTTGCCGATTCACGTGATTCGCGAATTGACCAAATATCTGAAAACCACACGTGAACTTGAACAAAAATTGGGTCGCCGTCCCGGCATAGAGGAAGTGGCAACCCGGTTGGATAAGCCAAGCAAGGCCGTACATTCACTGTTCGAATACAATGAACCGACAACATCGACTGAAAACAAACTGGGTGGTGGAACCGTATCAGTTCTGGATTCAATTGCCGATGAACAGAATCAGACACCGGAAAACGAGTACGCCGAAAAAGCAGCAAGTGAATTGTTGATTCACTGGCTGGATTTACTACCCAAGCAGCAACGCATTGTTGTGGAACATCGTTTTGGTCTTCATGGCAAAGGGCGTCGTACGCTGGAAGAGGTCGGACAGTTGCTTGGTGTTACACGCGAGAGGGTAAGGCAGGTACAGTTGGCAGCATTGGTGCGTTTGCGGGAAATTTCCCGTCGTGAAGGTGTGATTGAAACACCGTTTATGGAATAAGGGGCAACAACCCCGCAACCACATGACGTCCTTCAGCAGCCAGCACATTGAACGTACGGCAGGCGGCATCCGTTGTCATCACTTCGAAGCCAAAATTCCGGCGAATGAAATGTGCCTGGGTTGCAGGTGGCAAAAATAATTGCTTTCTACCTGTTCCTATCAAAATTACCTCTGGTTGCAAATCAAAAATCGCCTGCAGGCTTGATTCATTAATATCATCAATTGAGGCCACACCCCATCCTGTAATAATTTGCTTACCGGACAGGATGAAAGGTTTGTCATAAAAATCCTTGTCCACGCAAATACCTTTTTCACTGACCGAACGTATGAAAAACTGGTTTTGTGGTACTTCCAGGTTGAATTCCACAATATTTATCCTGTATTGATAACCGGTTTTTCCGGATGCTTCCTGTAAAAGCTTGCGACCTGGCCGATACTATGAATTAATTCGGCATTACATTGCTCTGCTATGCTCAGCGCCCACGCTTTGCGTACGTCACGGTCACCTCGAAGTTTGATTTTGATAAGCTCATGATCATTCAAAGCACGTTCAATTTCGGCGATAACAGTCTCAGAAAGACCCTTATCCGCGACAATCACCACGGGTTTGAGGTGGTGGGCTTGACCCCGCAGATTTTTTTTCTGCGCTGTTTTTAGTGGCATCTGGTTGTTCCTGATGTGGCAAACTATTATTTTAACACCCTGTGAAGAAGGGAGTTAGAGTAAAATCAGGCGTTGAAAATCATTTCCAGCGCCCGGATTTTTACCCCGTTCCCGTATTTCTCTATCACAGCAACAGGAAAAAGACTGATGGCGAAGAGTAAAAGCAGCCGCCGTTGGCTGGCCGAACATTTTGACGACCAGTACGTAAAGATGTCCCAGCAACAGGGCTTTCGTTCCAGGGCGGCATTCAAGTTGATTGAACTGGATGAGAAATATCGTTTAATCAGGAAAGGTATGCGGGTTGTCGATCTTGGCTCGGCGCCCGGTAGCTGGACCCAGGTCGTGCAGCGGATACTGGGTGAAAGCGGGCAGATCATCGCTTTGGATATCCTGCCAATGGATCCATTGCCCGGTGTGAACTTTATTGAGGGGGATTTTACCGAGGGTGAACCATTGGCACTGTTGGAAGAAGCACTGGATGGTCAGAATGCTGATCTTGTGTTGTCGGACATGGCCCCCAATATGAGTGGAATGGGTGCGGTTGACCAACCGCGTGCAATGTACCTTGCGGAGTTGGCGCTGGATTTTGCTTCAAAGCGGTTGGAGCCTGGTGGAAGTTTTGTTGTCAAAGTATTTCATGGTGAAGGTTTTGACGATTTTGTGAAGGAAACCAGGACTCTCTTTGAAAAGGTCCAGATACGTAAACCTTCGGCTTCACGGCCACGTAGTCGTGAAGTTTATATACTGGGGCACCGACGCAAGCTACAATAAAAAGCTTATGTCAGTGTCGTATGCGGATTGCTGCTTGTTTTTTGATTGAGGATAAACGATTGAATGATATGTTAAAAAATGTGATTACCTGGGGCATTATCCTGTTGGTATTAATGTCTATTTTTAATCACTACAGTAGTGTCGGTGAAACACCCGATGAACTCACTTATTCCGATTTCCTCAACAATGTGCGTAATGGCACCATTGCTGAAGTTACGATTAGCAGCAGTCCAGAAGGTAATACGATCCAGGGACGTGATGTCAATGGCAAAGATTTTCACACCTTCGGAATGCCTGACCCACGCCTGGTTGATGACCTTGTAGAGAACAAAGTTGAGATTTCCGCTGAGCCGCCTGAACAGCGGTCAGTGATCCTTGATCTGTTGATCAACATCATCCCTGTATTGCTACTGGTCGGCCTGTGGGTGTACTTCATGCGCCAGATGCAGGGCGGTGGCGGTGGTCGCGGGGCCATGTCATTTGGTAAAAGCAAGGCAAAATTGCAGGGCGAAGATCAGATAAAAGTGACTTTTGCCGATGTTGCCGGTGTGGAAGAGGCCAAAGAAGAAGTTGAGGAGTTGGTGGAGTTTCTGCGTAATCCGGGCAAATTTCAGAAACTGGGCGGTCACATTCCGCGTGGTATATTAATGCTGGGTTCGCCGGGCACCGGTAAGACCCTGCTGGCGCGAGCCATAGCAGGTGAAGCTAAAGTACCGTTCTTTTCAATTTCCGGCTCTGATTTCGTTGAGATGTTTGTTGGTGTAGGCGCATCCCGTGTAAGGGATATGTTTGATCAGGCCAAGAAGCATGCACCCTGTATTATCTTTATTGATGAAATTGATGCAGTCGGGCGTCATCGTGGCGCTGGTCTTGGTGGTGGACATGATGAGCGTGAACAGACATTGAACCAGTTGCTGGTCGAAATGGATGGCTTTGAGGGTGGCGAAGGTGTCATTGTCATTGCCGCGACCAACCGTCCTGATGTTTTGGATCCGGCACTGCTGAGACCTGGACGTTTTGACCGTCAAGTGGTCGTTCCATTGCCGGATATTCGTGGAAGGGAAGGTATTCTCAAGGTACATATGCGTAAAGTACCCTTGGGTGACGACGTTAAACCACGTTTGATCGCCCGTGGCACACCTGGCTTTTCGGGTGCTGATCTCGCCAACCTGGTCAATGAAGCGGCGTTGTTTGCAGCAAGAGAAGCAGCTAAAACTGTTTCCATGGATCATTTTGAGCGAGCCAAGGACAAGATTATGATGGGTGCTGAGCGGCGCTCAATGGTCATGTCGGAGAAAGAGAAAAAGCTCACGGCCTATCACGAAGCAGGTCATGCCGTTGTTGGTCGCCTGGTGCCGGAGCATGATCCTGTTTACAAGGTGACCATTATTCCGCGTGGTCGTGCCCTGGGTGTCACTATGTTCCTGCCTGAGCAGGATAAATACAGCATTTCACGTAAACAACTGGATAGCCAGATGGCCAGCCTGTTTGGCGGGCGGGTAGCCGAGGAACTGGTTTTTGGCATTGAGAATGTCACTACCGGAGCCTCAAATGATATTGAACGCGCCACTCAGATCGCCAGGAACATTGTAACCCGCTGGGGCTTGTCAGAAGCCCTGGGTCCACTGACGTATGCTGAAGCTGATGAAGAAGTCTTTCTTGGTCGATCGGTGACACAACATAAACACGTTTCCGATGAGACTTCGCGTAAAATTGATATTGAGATTCGCGCGATTGTTGATGCAGCCCATAACGTTGCAACAGAGTTGGTTATGGCCAACCGTGATAAACTTGAATTGATGACCGATGCGTTGATGAAGTACGAAACCATCGACACCAGTCAAATTGATCAGATCATGGAAGGCAAAATACCGGACCCGCCAAAGGGCTGGGATGATTCAAGTTCTAATGGCAAGAAAAAAGACGAAGGTGATTCTGCCGGTGATTCTCCAACAGATTCGGCTGACGATCCTTCTGTTGCTGATACGGCTGAACAGCACTAAAGAAGTTCGTGCTACGCATATTCAGGCTACACAAACAGCGCTGCTACAGCGCTGTTTTTTTTGACCGCAGAAAACTTAAGGTGTCTACTCTTGGTGAAGCAGGACATTTTGAATCACAATCTACTTCGCTCAGAATAAAACCAGAGGCTCCTTAACGCAAAGAAATCAGGGTAATGAACTCAAATATTCATGAATTAAATTGCGCGGGGCGGATTGTCAGGCTCGATCGAACCAGGATTATGGGCATTCTAAATGTCACCCCGGATTCATTTTCTGATGGTGGTCAATGGTCAGAAGAGTCCAAGGCTATCCAGCATGCCTTGCTTATGCAGGAAGCGGGTGCAGATTTCATCGATGTCGGTGGCGAGTCAACCCGGCCAGGTGCCCAGGCCATACCGTTGCAGCAGGAGCTTGACCGTGTCATCCCGGTTGTCGAGGCGATTGTTCCACAACTCTCAGTGCCTGTTTCCATTGATACCAGCAAGCCTGAAGTCATGCGCGAGGCGGTAGCTGCGGGTGCAGGTATGATCAATGATGTTTGTGCACTGCGTCAGGAAGGCGCTATCCAGGCTGCGGCAGACCTGGGCGTGCCAGTATGCCTGATGCATATGTCGGGGGAGCCACGTGTGATGCAGCAGA
>CBDTVF010000057.1:0-11066 GCA_965363775.1 uncultured Gammaproteobacteria bacterium | reverse complement strand
TGATCTGCAATTTATTCGCATAAACGGCACGCTGGTGGGTGGGCTTGTTGGCCTGCTGATACATGCATTAAAGCTGTATATCTGACCTGTCAGACCAGGTATCGGTTGATATATCTCATTGTCAGCAAATCAAGCCTGATCTGCCGTACTTTCGAAGCGATTTTGGGCGCGGTTTTTTCTCACTTTCCTCGGATCCCATATACATCCACTCATGGCTATCCAGGCACCTGGGGTCACGGCTTGCAAGGCACCGATGGCACAACCGATGTTAAATATAGCATCGGAATCGCGAAACCGGGCAGGATTCAAAGCGCCGGTCAACACCATGGTTTTGGCAGGGATATCGGCCAGCATCAGGGCAGTTTTGACCATGCTATCTGTACCATGGGTAATCAGGACATGCGTCGCATCGCTGGCTGCGATAACATCACGGATTATCATTCTGTCCCCATCGGTGACATGTAAACTGTCCTTGCGCATCAATGCAATGACTTCAAACTCAAAACCAACTTTCAAGTGATCGAGAATTTGACCAATGAGTGGTTCGCCAATCTGGTAATCACTCATATCATCAAAATAAATTTTGTCGATGGTGCCGCCCGTAGTAACAATTAGTAGTTTTTTCATTGTCATTTTCCAACTGAATTGATTGCCGCTGTTATATGGCAGCAGTTAGTATAGCTTGCAAGCGTCACGGATAAAAAAATATGAATATTCAGGCCCTGCGGAGCAAAGCAGACTCAATAATCCAGCAATATAGCAGACGGTGGTCCGTTCCGTGGTTGCTAATTTGCGTGTTGATTTTGACAGTGCCCTCCGGCCTGCTTGCACAGGTTCAGGAACAAAGTGAACAACCAACATCAGAGCTCGTACAAGAACCCACTGAGGGGCTTGTAGAAGAACCTGTAGAAGAACCTGTAGAAGATCCAGTAGAAGTGATAGTCGCATTGCCTGACAGCCATCAAATGGCCGAGGCTGTGGCAACACCTGAATATCGCCAACAGGCACTGCTTGACCTGGCAGTTGCAGCCAATGTAATGAGCGTGGCAAGAACCAAGACTGAATTTGAAGTCGAAGTGGATCACGCTGCCCTGGCACAGAGTTTTCTCGATGACCGTGCATGGTTACACATGTTGGTTGATCGATATGGATGGGTGCAACCCCGCAGCCTGGTGCTTGATCCGGCGGCCTGGCTGGTGCGCGAAGAACTGCAGCAACATGACCTTGAAGATTCAGCGGTGGTATTTCCAGGCCATGCCCCCAAAACCGTATTGTTGTACCAGGTGTTCCAAAGGGCAAGAGCACGGCTGGCCGTAGCCAATCTTCCCAACCTGCTGCTTGAAGTTGAGGCAGATACCATCGGCATCTGGGATACATTTTTACAGCTAACGCGTACCCAGGAATCAACGGATGCCGCATGGAAAGTGGTTGAAGATGCCTTGTTCCCAGATGGGCAGTTGCCATCACCTGTGGTGTTGGATGATAGCTCTCAAGACCATGAAGCCGTGATTGAGGAAATGCTGATCGAGGATGCTCCACATGAAGCGGTGATCGAAGATATTCCACTTGCCATGTCGAAATTGGTGTCCAGTACTGTCACTGCAAATCTGCCGGATAGCAGGGAACTAAAGCAGCTTCGACTGACTTTGCTCGAAAAGATGTCTTTGTTGACCGGAGAGGAAGATTCGCGCGCCAGGGATCAGGTCAGGAAATTGTTATACCTCACAAGCATTGTCGATGGCTTGCATGAAGAACGTTACTTTGATTTTATCCAGGGTTTGCTGTCGATTACTTCAAGTCTGCTTGAGATACCCGTAAATTCGGGTGAAACAGTTTCACTGGTCAACTGGCTGGTGACCGAGTTGCCTGCCATTTCCTTACATTACGCCGTGGACTTCGCCCGCGTCGATCCACGTTTTAATACAACACTGGCGGTCTGTTATGACGTGCTGCTGAAGATTGCCAGCTCCAATGCATCTACTGCCAACGATCTTGCCGCCGGCGAACCTGCTGGTGAAGAGTCTGCTGATAGCGTTACAACGACTGCCGACGCGGCTATTGATGATTCCGTTGGCCTGGACCCTGTTGTTGATGATTCCGCTACCCAGGCCCTTGTTACTGATGATCCTGACATCTTTGTTAGTGACATAAAGGTTTACCGTGGGCTGCTGGCCAAAGCGGTAGCACAGCTTTCATTGCTGATTCCGGATATGGGTTATTACTTTGAAACACCGGTACGTGCAAGGATTGTTGAAGAAATTGATATCTGTATCAGCATCGGCGCCAGTCTGGATGACGATGGCGGTTCAGCTATGACACGTCGCCAATTCGACGCTTGCATGGAGACCATGTTGCAACTGGCTGAGAAGGAAACTCGTCTGGCCGAACTGTCAGGCAACATGGATGGACCGTTTACCACCGATTCGCTACGACGTGAATTAAATGTCACCCCCTGGCAGAGAATCAATTATGGCATCGGATATTTGCACGACCGTTATTCCGTCGACTGCCAACCACCGGTTGAACCACTGCCTAACCCATTGGAATGGGCTGTACTGGCAACGACCATGGCCTGGTTTGCCCAATATTCTCCTGAATTTGTCAATACATTGGAAAATGAGGCCCGTGTAACGAAAATGCGTAGCATTGGTGAACAGCTTATCCTGGGGCTGACAGAACAATCAGCATGTTTCGCCAATGCCGGTCCGGGAGTCAATGACCCGGTCAGTCGCGCCATGACAGATTACGAACTGGCTTTACGGGAACTGGATTTGGGTATAGAACAAGCCGAGGCAGATTTTCGAACGGAGCGACTCAGCACGGGGGCTGATATCTCACTTGAACTGGATGCATCACAAAGAACCAGCTACCGGCCCGACGACCTCCTGATCGAGCCTTGTGACAGGCAAGCAGTATGTGATATGTCCGGAAGTCTCAGCACGACCCGGGCACTGATCGGTTTGTTTCCCGAAGAGTACCTGGTCGCAGAGCAGACAGGCATGGGACAAATCGAAATCTGCTATCGCAACATGGAGTGGGTGCGGCGGCGTTCGAAGCTGGTGCGGGCAGATGATGAGAACGTTGCCAATTATTTTGGGCACCTGGGTTTCGACCTGATGGGTCGCTATGTGGAAAATGATGAGATTAGCGATATTTTTGGTTTTCGCTTTACCAGTCAGGACGAATATCACTATTTATTCGCCCAGACTTCAGAGGATGTGTTGAACGACAGTTGTCCGGTCGAGTGGGTGGGCAGCAAGATAGTGACCCCGTTGCGTGTAGACCGGGGAGGGATCGTGCCAAATCGCCTGACCTATCTTGCCGCGTCCAGAAGTCTGCCTTCACGCCTGTTACAGAATAACTGGGACAAGGGTGCAGAATGGCGTGACTGGTTTGTTACCGGCATTGGTGTCTCAAAGCTTGAAGTACCAGAGGCACCGGAAATTATGATTCCACTGAATCAGCACCTGCAGTCCTTATACCAGGCAGAGCAGGCGGAAATTTACCAGCGGGTATTGCTGCCGACCGCCAGAAATTCTGAGGGTGATGATGTGTCCTTATTCGATGAGATGTCACAGGTCTCCATCGCAAAAGCGCTGATGCGTATGCAGATGATGCTGTTTTATTCAGAATCGATGTTTAACTCTGACAGGATTCGCACCGCCATAGCGGGTGATGGAGGGTTGCTGGAAGGCCGCACTTTACGCCGCTTCCGGGAAGACAACGTTGCCCTGACATCCGTCAACAGGATTGCCCTGGAGCGTCTGAACAAATTACGCGAAGTCTGGTTAAAGCAACCCGGGGCCGTGCGTCGGCAGGGATCAGTACCAACCAGCCTGATGCATGCGCTATCCCGTATCGACATACTCTATCGGGAGTTTTACACATCCCGCCCGGAGCCATTGCAGGAGATTGAGGTAACGGCCCAGCCACAGGACCAGGGGTTGCCAGAAAATTGACGGAGCACTGGACGTGTTTGGGTTATGCCAGGTTACGTTTTCTGAAAGCAAACAGGTAGAAAATAGCCAGCGCAACCTGTACTGATGCCGGTATTCTTTGTGGCGGATTACTCCAGATTTCCATGATGCCTATCGTCATGTAAAGCATCAGCAGCAAGCCTGCCCAGATCATACTTTTATAGTTCAAACGCACCAGACCGGCCAACGGGATCAACAACGGTAAACAGGCAAAGATAGCCAGGCCGATATTTCGTGAACCCAATGGTGGTGGTAACAAGCCGTGCCAGATCAACTGCCAGGCCAGCGTGCCAAAATAGGCAGCCAGCATAAGTTGCGACCAGCGATTCTGGTTTTCAGGATTCAGAGAATCTCCAGAACAGATTCAGGCGGACGGCCAATTGAAGCTTTATCATTTGCCAGCACAATCGGTCGTTCTATCAGGATCGGCGTCTTTACCATGGCAGCTATCAGTTGATCATCACTGAGTTGTTGGTTATCCAGCCCCATTGCTTTGTACTCGGACTGACCCTTACGCATAAGATCCCTGGGTTGCATGTTGAGCTTTCCCAGGATTGCCGTCAGTTGACTCACATCGGGTGGTGTATCCAGATAGAGAATGATTTCGGGTTCAACACCGTTGTCCTTCAGTAACTGGAGGGTGGTGCGCGATTTTGAACAACGGGGATTATGCAGTATTTGAACCATCAAACTGGTAACCTTCTGTCTGTGTGAATGGGCTGGTCATTATACAGTCAGACAAAGCCGGAGGACAAAGTGAACGTTTGGGAATCTTTTAGCAGCGTACCCCGTGTCAAGCGATTGGCTGCCCATGTCTGGCGGCATTTCAGTGAAGACAGGTTGTTTGATGAAGCAGCATCCCTGAGTTACACCAGTTTGCTTTCGATGGTGCCCCTGCTCGCAGTGGTCTTCGGCGTGGCGTCGGCATTCCCGGTGTTCCAGCAATGGAGTGAGCAACTACAATCATTTGTGTTCACCAATTTCGTACCTGCTTCAGGTGACCAGATACAATCGTACCTGTCCGGATTTCTGGAAAGCGTGGGCAAACTGACCTTGACCGGCACGCTGGTTCTGATACTGACTGCATTGTTGCTCATGCTAAGAATTGAACGGACGTTTAACCTGATCTGGCGAGTGCCGGCTGCCCGCAGCATACGAAACAGGGTCATCATGTACTGGGCGGTACTCACGTTGGGGCCAATGGCATTGGGTGCTACTATCGGTCTCAGTGCCCAGCCAATATTCGAGCAGGTAGCACTGGGTGCATCTACACACTCAATTTGGCGTGCGACAGGCATATTCTCTCTTTCATGGCTCATGTTTACACTGATGTTCATGCTGGTTCCAAACCGTCATGTTCACATAACGCATGCAGTGGTTGGCGCTTTTGTGTCTGCGGTATTGTTTGGGCTTGCAAAGATAGCTTTCGTCTCCTTCGTGGCAAATGCCAGTTTCAACGTTATCTATGGCGCACTGGCAACCATTCCAATATTTCTATTCTGGCTCTACCTGGTTTGGATCGTGGTCCTGCTGGGAGCCTCACTGGCGGCCTCTCTGACCACATTTAATGACCGAAGGGTAGACTGGGGTTGGTCTAATAAATGGGGATTTCTGCTTGCTTATCGCCTGGTCGGACACCTCTGGAAGGCACAATCCAGCGGCCGCTCCTTGTCTATTGAAGAACTTTTGGTTGAATTGGAAGGTATGACCGAAACTGAACTCACAAGCCAGCTTGGCTGGTTACTTGATGCGGGTATAGTCACACGAGATGAATCCGCCAACTTTCTACTCTGCCGGGACCTGGATACGGTCAGCCTGTTGGATCTGTATCAGGCTGGTGAGTACTATTTGCCGGTTGGTGAGGAACTGGAAACACCCAGCAAAAGTGAATGGGATACAGCATTTTTCGATTCTGTCAAACTGGGTGAGTTGAATATGCAACAATCGCTGAAAGCCATGTACATGCATACGGATCACTGAAAATTGGAAATATAATGACAAGAATATTAATGACAGTAATGATGGCTTTTTTGTTGGCCTCGCCAAATCTCCTGGCATCGGTTGAAACAGAAAAACCGATTGAATTTACATTGCAACATCTGCACGGTGAAGAAGTCAGCTTGAGTGAGTTTCGGGGTAATTGGGTAGTACTCAATTACTGGGCAACCTGGTGCTCGCCCTGTCGAAAAGAAATTCCGGATCTGTCCGCTTTAAATGAAGCGCGTGAAGACATCATCGTATTGGGGTTGGCGTTTGAAGATACGGATATAGAGAGTTTTGATGCTTTCCTTGAAGAGTTTCATCTGAGTTACCGGATATTATTGGTTGATGTATATGCTCCACCCGAACCTTTCGGTGCACCAAAGGTACTGCCGACTACGATTATTCTGAATCCTGATGGTTATGCGGTTAAGACCTATCTTGGGCCGGTCACGCGGGAAGATATCGAGTCATTTATTGATGTTCAATGATGGCATAACTGCGGTCGGTTGGGTTTTCAAATGAACGGTCAGGGGCGCTGGGGTGGGTGCTTCAATAGTCACGTAGGGTGGGTAACTTGTTACCCACGACACATCACCCCGGTTGTTATTGACTGCCAGCATGACCGACTCCGATCCCGTGCGTAATAACCCGTG
The DNA here is from genome assembly GCA_965363775.1 of uncultured Gammaproteobacteria bacterium. Classification (GTDB taxonomy): domain Bacteria; phylum Pseudomonadota; class Gammaproteobacteria; order Xanthomonadales; family SZUA-36; genus SZUA-36. The sequence continues at coordinate 4,453 of CBDTVF010000057.1, read as the reverse complement.
GGTAACAAGTTACCCACCCTACGTTACTTCGAACCGTCAAAAGAGCAGTGAAGTCAGTGCCATGATGAAATAGCAGTGGGGGTGTACTACCTCCCTTCAGGACCGTGAGCGACATGGACGTCGCGTCCGAGTCCACATGGATGTGTTTACGACGTGTCCTGAAGGGAGGTAGTGCACCCCCGATGCGACCCCATTGGCAACACCCTCAACCAATCGCTCTACGCACCGGTGCAAAAGATCTCCTATGAATAGCACAAGGTCCAAATTGCTTGAGACGGTTCAGGTGCAAAGCAGTCGGATAACCTTTATGCCGGTCAAAACCATATTCCGGATAGAGTTCATGCATGGAAAGCATCAGGCGATCCCGGTAGACCTTTGCGAGAACAGACGCTGCTGAAATAGATGCTATCAAGCGGTCCCCACCAATCACGGTTTTGACCTCACATGACAATTGCGGTGCACGATTACCATCAATCATGGCCCGGTGTGGTGCAGGGTCGAGTTTTTCGACGGCCCTTTTCATACCGTTCAGTGTCGCTTGCAGAATATTTACCCGGTCGATTTCGTCTACTTCAACAAACTCCACTGCAAATGCAATGGCCTGGGCTTCAATTTGGGGTGCCAGACGCTCGCGTTTGACAGCACTGAGCCGTTTTGAATCATCCAGCGATTCCAGTTCATAATTTGCCGGTAGGATAACTGCAGCGACCACCACTGGTCCGGCCAATGGTCCACGTCCTGCTTCATCCACACCTGCTTCCAAAAATGATGGCAAATTCATTTTTGCGTGGTGTTTGCAACGTGTTGTAACACGACCCTGGCAGCACTGGCCGCAGCGTCGATTCTTAATTGCTCGTGCAACAGGTCAAAACGGTGTCTGAGGTCAGTGCAAAGTTCAGGCTGATCCAGCCATCGAATTACCTCTTCTGCGATACGTTGACCTGTGACCTCGTCTTGCAGCAATTCAGGGATCAGTGCTTCTGCAGAAAGGATGTTCGGCAAAGAACAGAAACGGCTTTTCACCAGTTTAAACCATGTTACCAGCTTGTAAGTCATACCGGTCACGCGATAACAAACCACCATCGGACGGTTTACCAGCATGACTTCAAGAGTAGCGGTGCCTGACGCACAAACCACAACATCCGCTGCCGCCATTACATCCTTGCTTTGGTTGGAAAATATCCGGCAATTCAGGTTGGAGTAGTTACGTAGTTCTGATGCAAAATGGCTGGCTATCAGTTCCGTCGCAGCGGGCATCATAAATATGATATCCGGGTAATGCCTGGTAAGAATATTGGCAGCATCAAGCATCGGTGCAGATAGTTTCTCAACCTCGCTCAACCTGCTACCTGGGAGCAGTGCAATACAGTGACTTTCGGGTTTGATGCCCAATGCCGTTCGTGCTGGCTCCGTGCCGACCTGAAGTGGGATTTCATCAGCCATGGGGTGGCCTGTATAGTCTGCGGCCACATTTTTCTGTTGATAATAATCCGGCTCGAATGGAAAAAGACACATCACCCGGTCGGTTGATTTTGCGATGGTCTTGACCCTTCCGGCGCGCCAGGCCCAGACCGTGGGACTGACATACTGGATCACCGGGATGGATCTTTTTTTGAGTTTTTTCTCAACACCGATATTAAAATCCGGTGCATCGATACCAACGAAAACATCCGGATTGAGCTCCACCAGGCGTTTTATAAGCTGGCGTCGAAGTTTGACCAAGCGGGGCAGGTGAGAGATGACTTCAACCAGGCCCATGATTGATAGTTCACCGGTGTCCCACCAGCAATCCATACCTTCATCACGCATCAACGGTCCGCCAATACCGGCAAAGCGTGTGTCGGGCTTAGAAGATCGAATAGCCCTGATCAGCGCCGCGCCCAGTTGATCGCCAGAAGCTTCTCCTGCTACCAGGGCAATGATCATTGCAGGGATGTCATCAGCGAATGATGCCGCGCTCTGCCGAGTTCAAGAATTTAACCAGTACCTCTATCTCGGGTGATTTGGCGGCCATTTCGGTGATTTTTGCGGTTGCCTCTTCCAGCGTAAGACCTTCGCGATAAAGTGCTTTGTAGGCGCGTCGTACCTGGGTGATCTGTTCCGAGGAAAACCCCCTCCGTCTGAGGCCTTCCGCATTGATGCCTTTGACCCCGGCTTTTTCACCCGCGACCGTGACATAGGGAGGAATGCTCTTGTTTACGTAGCTGGCATAGGATGTAAAGCTGTGCTCTCCAATACTACAAAATTGGTGGATCAGGCTATAACCGGACAAAATCGCATGGTCACCGATGGTCACATGCCCGGCCAGCGATGCATTGTTGGCCATGATGATGTTGTCACCCAGGATGCAGTCGTGGGCAATATGCACACAGGCCATAATCCAGTTATTGCTGCCAATACGGGTTACACCGCCACCTTGCATCGATCCACGGCTAAAGGTACACAGTTCACGGATGGTGTTGTTATCACCAATGATCAGTTCGGTATCTTCCCCGTCATATTTCTTGTCCTGGGGCTGTTCACCGATGGATGTGAACTGGAAAATATCGTTATTCTTGCCAATGGTTGTACGGCCGGTCAGTGATGCATGTGACCTGATCCGGGTTCCGGAATCAATTTGTACTTTACCTTCTATAACAGTGAAAGCACCGACCTCGACGTCATCTGCAAGTTCGGCTTTGGGGTCAATCTGGGCTGTTGGATGGATCATGATCTAGTTCTACTCTTTCAAGGCAATGCTGAAGTTTTCAGTGAGCAGGGAAAAACCGGTTAACCTCCGGAACACATTATGTCGCAACTGGCTACTCGCTCGCCATTAACACTGGCACGGGCTTCATACTTACCCATTCCACGCATCAATCGTTTTTGAGTAACTTCCAGAAGGAGTTGGTCACCAGGTACGACTTTCCGGGTGAAGCGGGCGTTGTCAATTTTAACCAGGTAATAAATACCACCAAGATCTCCATCTGTCGCCTGCGCGACATAAGCAAGGACACCACAGGCCTGCGCCATGGATTCAAGAATCAATACGCCTGGCATGACGGGGTTTCCGGGAAAATGACCTGTAAAAAAAGGTTCGTTGATACTGACGTTCTTTATTCCGGTCAGCGTTATTTCCGGTTCCAGTGTGTAGGAAATCACCCGGTCTATCAGTAAAAACGGGTATCGGTGCGGCAGAATTTTTTCTATTGCGGCGCTTTCAATCGGAGTCTCAATCATAGGGCTAGTCTTTCCTGGTTATTTCACTGTTTGTTTTTCAAGCTTTAATACACGTCGAGCCAGTTTTTCCAGCTTGCGCAAATGGGCGACTGAACGGTTCCAATCCCGCAGTGGTTGCGCTGGCAAAGCGGCACTCCAGACGGTTCCGGGTTGCGTAATGGATTTCGTTATCACACTACAGAAATTGACCGTCGTCCTGTCGGCAACCTGAATATGTCCAACGGTACCGGAAGAACCCGCAAACATACAATACTTTCCGATTTTTGTACTACCGGATATTCCCACCAGGCCTGCCATGGCGGTATGGGCACCAATTTGTACATTGTGACCAATCTGAATCTGGTTATCGAGCCTTACATCATTTTCAATAATGGTATCACCGACCGCGCCACGGTCGATCGTGGTGTTGGCGCCTATTTCACAGTCATCGCCGATTTGAACGCTGCCAATTTGGGGGATTTTAACCCAGTGATCCTGGTCGAAAGCCAAGCCAAATCCATCAGCACCGATGATTGCGCCAGGATGGATGTTGGTTCGTTTACCGATGACTACACCTTCACAGACAGTCACATTGGCAATCAGGCGGCTACCGGTGCCAAGCCTGACGTCTGCAATCAACACACAACCCGGTCCAATGGCACAGGCATCAGCGATGACGCAGCCAGGGCCGATGACGGCGTTTGCACCAACGAAAACATCATTGCCAAGTTCAGCAGTTGGATCAATACTGGCGGATGCATGAACACCCGGTTTCAATGGTCGTCGCGGGTCAAAGTGTGCTGCAATTTTTGCATAGCTGACATATGGATCATCCGCAATCAGGGTTGTGACCGGACAGTTCTCAGCATCGCTGGCAGAAACGATAACTGCACCGGCGCCCGTGGTTTTCAGTTGCTCACGATAAGCCGGGTTGGAGAGGAAACTTATCTGGGTTGCGGTGGCATCAGACAGTGTGCCGACTGCTTCAATCAAGGTATCACCGTCGCCTTTAATTTCAAGATTATATAACCCGGCAAGGTCTGACAGCCTGAGACTAGCCCGCATATTGCACCAGTATTCCGGAAGATGGCGCCGGACAGATGCGACTGGACGCCGGGCTGGACTGAAACCAATAGCCGTAGCTATTGGTTGAAGGAAGACCAAGTCCAGTCGTATTTGGGCAAGTCAGAGCCGGGATACTGGTGAAATATGCGGGCTAATATCCGGGTTCCTTCCGGTCTGTATTTTCAGTCCC